>NZ_QAIQ01000292.1 GCF_003061105.1 Arthrobacter sp. HMWF013 | reverse complement strand
CTCCCCGATCACGGGGAACCTTGAGTACCCGGTGCGCCGGGCGGCGTCCAGGATTTCGGAGACGGGCTGGTCGGCGTCGATGGTTTCGACCCGGATCCGGGGCGTCATGACGTCGGCGGCCGTTCGTGCCGAGAAGTTCAGCGTCCGCGCCACGAAGTTGGCGGTGCCGGCGTCGAGCGTTCCCATGGCGGCGGAACGCCGCACCAAAGAGGCAAGTTCGGCGGGCGTCCGGGCACCGGAAATTTCTTCCTTGGCCTCAAGGCCAAAGACATTGAGCACCTTGTTGGAGAACCCGTTGAGCACCACAATGGCGGGCTTGAAGATCGCCGTAAAGACCAGCTGCGGCCGTGCGAGCGCCTTGCCTACCTGGAATGAGAGGGCGATGGCCATGTTTTTCGGCACCAGTTCGCCGAGGAGCATGGACAGCAGCGTCGCCAGCGCCATGGCAATGACGAGGGAGACAGATGCCGCGGCTACTTCCGGAATCCCGACGGCGGCCAGCGGGCCTTCCAGGAGCCGCCCCACGGACGGTTCCATCACGTAACCGGTCAGCAACGTGGTGAGGGTGATGCCGAGCTGGCAGCTGGAAAGCTGGGTTGAGAGGGACTTCAGGCACTTAAGGAGCGGTACAGCGCCGGTGTCACCGTTGTCGATGGCGCGCTGCACGGTGGCCTGGTCAAGGGCAATGAGGGAAAATTCGACGGCCACAAAAAATCCCGTGCCGGCGATCAGCAGGAGGCCTGCCGCGAGGAGTATCCACTCCATTCAGCATCCCGCCCAAATGGACGGAGTCCGGGGAATGCGGGCAGGCGGAGGATGGTCTGCCGGGGCTTTCTCCATAGAGGCTCCGCCGGGGTGAACCAAGGGAGAGTGATGGGCGCGTGTTCGGGGTTTGCCGGCTCTGCGGGTGGACTGGGCGGCGCTGTTGTTCTTGCTCCGCTGACAGCCCCCAGGCCGGCACCTAGATTTACTGTCCATAAGAATCCCAGTCTACAGGAGCAGATTGGCCCGTCGGCGCCTGTGAAAACGCCTCCGCGGCACGGCCCGGACTCACTGGTTGACTGCCATAAATGGGCATCTTCGCGTCATTCCATGATTTGGGTCACCCTTATTGGCAGTTAACACATGATGCTCATTAGACTGGCAAAGGTCTGGGTTCAGAGGACGCAGAGACTGGTTCGAATGTTGTGCTGAGGCACCTTGTTGACCAGAGAGAAATCAAACTCATGGAAGAGGCGTATTTCAAGTGCCAGAGCAGCCTAGCCACCGTCTACCCGAGGAATTTGGCGGAAACGAGTGGCTCGTCGATGAACTGTACGAGCAGTATCAAAAGGACAAGAACACCGTGGATGCCAAGTGGTGGCCCCTGTTCGAATCCTTCGACTCAGGCAGCGGATCTTCTACCAACGGAAGCACGGCTGCTGCCGTAGCCAACCCCGCTACCCGTGAGATGCCGGCGGTGCCGCCGGCTCCTGCAGCCCCTCCCGCTGCTGCATCCGCACCGCCGCAGGCCGCCCCGGCACCTGCCGCGGCGCCGTTGAAGAAGGCTCCCGCTACGGTCGCCCGCGATGGCGCGAAGAAGACCGAGCCGGGCGCCGGAACCCCGCCGATCCCGGCGCAGCTTCCCAAGAACGTCAAGGCACCCACGGCTCCGGAAGAGGACGTCGTTTCCATCCTCCGCGGCCCCGCCAAGGCCATCGCCACCAACATGGTCACCAGCCTTGAGGTTCCTACCGCCACCAGCGTCCGGGCGATTCCGGCCAAGCTTCTGATCGACAACCGCGTTGTCATCAACTCCAACCTGGCCCGCGCACGCGGCGGCAAGGTTTCCTTCACGCACCTGATCGGTTACGCCGTCATCCGGGCACTGTCGCAGTTCCCGTCGATGAACGTCTACTACGACGAAGTGGATGGCAAGCCCGTAGCCGTCCAGCCCGCGCATGTGAACTTCGGCATTGCCATCGACATGCCCAAGCCTGACGGAACCCGACTGCTGATGGTTCCGAACATCAAGAAGGCGGAGACCCTCAACTTCTCCGAATTCTGGCACACCTACGAAGACCTCATTAAGCGTGCCCGCGCCGGCAAGCTGACCGCGGACGACCACCAGGGCACCACCGTGTCCCTGACCAACCCCGGCGGTATCGGCACGGTCCACTCGGTACCCCGCCTGTCCAAAGGCCAGGCCGCCATTATCGGCGTCGGCGCACTGGACTACCCTGCAGAGTTCCAGGGCGCCAGCGAGAAAATCATCGCGCACAACGCCATCAGCAAGGTCCTCACGCTGACCTCCACCTATGACCACCGCGTCATCCAGGGTGCAGGCAGTGGCGAATTCCTGAAGCTGGTCCACCAGCTGCTGCTGGGCGCGCAGAACTTCTATGACGAAATCTTCGAGTCGCTGCGCATTCCGTACGAGCCGGTGCGCTGGAGCCCGGACCTGCAGGTCGATCCCGCTGACCAGATCAACAAGGTCGCCCGGATCCAGCAGCTCATCCACTCCTACCGCGTGCGCGGCCACCTGATGGCGGACACCGATCCCCTGGAGTACGTCCAGCGCAAGCACCCTGACCTGGACGTCCTCACCTACGGCCTGACGCTGTGGGACCTGGACCGCGAGTGGCCCACCGGCGGTTTCGGCGGCGCACCCATGCTCAAGTTCCGCGACATCCTGGGCGTACTCCGTGACGCCTACTGCCGCACCACCGGCATCGAGTACATGCACATCCAGGAGCCCGAGGAACGCAAGTGGTTCCAGGACCAGCTGGAGCACGCGTACTCCAAGCCCAGCCGTGAAGAGCAGCTGCGCATCGTCTCCAGGCTCAACGCGGCCGAAGCGTTCGAAACGTTCCTGCAGACCAAATTCGTCGGCCAGAAGCGCTTCTCGCTGGAGGGCGGCGAGTCGCTGATTCCGCTGCTGGACGCCATCATTTCCGACGCCGCTGACGATGGCCTGGACGAGGTCGCGATCGGCATGGCACACCGCGGCCGCCTGAACGTCCTCACCAACATCGCCGGCAAGACCTACGCCCAGGTGTTCCGCGAATTCGAAGGCACCCAGGATCCCCGCTCCGTGCAGGGGTCCGGCGACGTCAAGTACCACCTCGGCACCGAAGGCACGTTCACCTCGGAGAACGGCAACGAGACCAAGGTTTACCTGGCCGCCAACCCGTCCCACCTCGAGGCTGTGGACTCGGTACTCGAGGGCATCGTCCGCGCCAAGCAGGACCGCCTGGACCAGGGTGAGGCCTTCCCGGTCCTGCCCATCATGGTCCACGGTGACGCCGCCTTCGCGGGCCAGGGTGTGGTTGCCGAGACGCTGAACCTGTCCCAGCTCCGCGGATACCGGACCGGCGGCACCATCCACGTGGTGGTCAACAACCAGGTTGGCTTCACCACCGCCCCGTCGTCGTCACGCTCGTCCACGTACTCCACTGACGTCGCCAAGATGATCCAGGCACCGGTGTTCCACGTGAACGGTGACGATCCCGAGGCAGTGGTGCGCATCGGCCAGCTCGCCTACGAGTTCCGTCAGCGCTTCCACAAGGACGTTGTGATCGACATGGTGTGCTACCGCCGCCGTGGCCACAACGAGGGCGACGACCCCTCGATGACGCAGCCCATGATGTACAACCTGATCGAAGCCAAGCGCTCCGTCCGTAAGCTGTACACCGAGGCACTCATCGGCCGTGGCGATATCACAGAAGACGAAGCTGAGCAGCTGCTCCGCGACTACCAGGAACGCCTGGAGCGGGTGTTCGCCGAGACGCACGCAGCGCAGACCTCGCCGATCCCGATCATCACGGCCGATTCCGCCGCAGTCTCCGACCTCGAGCGTCCTATCGCCCAGCAGTCCGATTCCGGCACCAATGCCCCGGCGTCGACAGCTATTTCGGTGGAGACCCTGGCCCGCATCGGCCAGGCACACGTCGAGATCCCCGAGGGCTTCACCGTCCACGGCAAGCTCAAGCAGCTTCTTGAGAAGCGCGACCAGATGTCACGCGAAGGCGGCATCGACTGGGGCTTCGGCGAGATCGCAGCCTTCGGCTCGCTGATCATGGAAGGCGTCCCCGTCCGGCTCGCCGGCCAGGATTCGCGCCGCGGCACCTTCGTGCAGCGGCACGCAGTGTTCCACGACCGCGCCAACGGCAACGAATGGCTGCCACTGGGCCACCTCTCGGACAACCAGGCCAAGCTGTGGATCTATGACTCCCTGCTGTCCGAATACGCGGCCATGGGCTTCGAATACGGCTACTCCGTGGAGCGGCCGGACGCCCTGGTGCTCTGGGAAGCGCAGTTCGGTGACTTCGTCAACGGCGCGCAGACCATCATCGATGAGTTCATCTCCTCGGCCGAACAGAAGTGGGGCCAGCGCTCCTCCCTGGTCCTGATGCTGCCGCACGGCTACGAAGGCCAGGGTCCGGACCATTCTTCCGCCAGGATCGAACGCTTCCTGCAGATGTGTGCCGAAGAGAACATGATCGTGGCCAACCCCACGACGGCGGCATCGCACTTCCACCTGCTGCGCCGCCAGGCGTACAGCCGGCCGCGCAAGCCGCTGATCGTTTTCACGCCGAAGCAGCTGCTGCGCCTCAAGGCTGCCGCATCGTCCGTGGAGGACTTCACCACCGGTGCCTTCCGTCCCGTCATCGGCGACCACGAGCAGTTGGCCGCCAACGCCGTCGAACGAGTACTGCTGGTCTCGGGCCGTCTGTACTACGACCTCCTGTCCACGCGGCAGAAGACCGATGACAAGACCACAGCGATTGTCCGCGTGGAGCAGCTGTACCCGCTGCCGCAGGCGGAGATCGAGGCGGAACTGGCCAAGTACCCGAACGCCGAGGTTGTCTGGGCACAGGACGAGCCGGCGAACCAGGGTCCGTGGCCGTTTATGGGCCTCAACCTCCCGGCCGCCCTGGACCGGCACGTCCGTCTGGTGTCGCGTCCCGCTTCGGCCTCCACCGCTGCCGGCTCCATGAAGCGGCACGCAGCCGAGCAGGATTCGCTCCTGAAGCAGGCATTTGCGAGGAAGTAGTAATAGTGGCTGCCCGGCCGGACGTCGAAATACCAGACTCCGGCCGGGCAGTTCTGTTTAATGGGATAAACCATAGCCACGCCGGGTGGACTTCGGACTGACCCGGCACGGACGTAAAGAGGAACTTGTGGAAGACAGGAAGCTGCGGCTCGCAGCTGTAGGAGATGAATTGCTGGCCGGGCTGGGCGACCCCAGGGCGCTCGGCTGGCTGGGCCGTGTACTGGCCCGCACTCCGCAGGACGGCATGGCGCTGGAAAGCTACGCCCTCCCCTGTCCCCAGGAGGGAACGGAAGGCCTGGCTGCACGATGGCTGGAGGAAGCCGGGCGGCGGTTCGGCAACGAACACGAGAACCGCCTGGTGATCGGCCTCTCCGGACGCGACATCGAGTACGGCCTGTCCACTGCCCGGAGCCGACTGAACCTGGCCAACATCCTCGACACCGCCTCGCAGAACCGGATCGAGGTGTTTGTCGTGGGACCGCCACCCACCCTCGACCCGGAGCAGAACCGCCGCCTCGCCGAACTGAACACTGCCTTCGCGGACGTCACCACCCGGCGCAAGCACCTTTACGTCGACACGTTCTCCCCGCTCCTGAACCACGAACAGTGGCGCCAGGATCTGGCCGCGAACGCCGGCTCTCCCGGGCAGGCCGGCTACGGCCTGATGGCTTGGCTGGTCCTCCACCGGGGCTGGTTCCAGTGGCTGGGACTGGCCACCCCCGAGTAGCCGGCCCTCTGGCACTCCCCGCAGGTCACCCACCGACCCTCTGGCACGCCCCGCAGGTCATCCACCGACCCTCTGGCACCCACCGCAGGTCTCCCACCGACCCTCTGGCAGTCCCTGATAGAGCGTTGCCTTAAAACGTGCATCAAGTGAAAGAGCGTCCCGGTCGGCTCGCGATATATCTTGACCCGCTCCGCGCTGCGTTGTATCTTGAGTTATCAGTCACGATATATCGCGGGCTTGGAGGATTCATGCCGGAGAGTAACTGGACCGTCACAGGTCCACAGACCATCGATGTCGACGCCGTCAAGTCGCTGAAGCTTGGCATGGTCCGCGGAAGGTTCGACGTCGTCACCCACTCCGACGACTTTGTCCGGGTGGAGATCACTGACGTCCAGGGCGACCCCGTAGCAGTATCGCTCACGGACGGCCGGCTGGAGGTCCGCCACCAGCTGCACGGCCCGCAGGGCTGGTTCAAGAACCTGATGGGAACCGTCAACCACAACAGCAACAACTCTGCGGTCATCAGCATTGCCCTGCCGGCCGGAGTGGACGTGGAAGCCGGCACGGTCAGCGGGGACGGGCTGGTTTCCGGCATCGGCGGCCACACCAGACTTAATACCGTCTCGGGCTCGGTCATGGCAGACGGCACCTCCGGGGATCTGCATGTCAACACGGTCAGCGGCGAAGTCATTGTCCGGAACCACGAGGGCGTCCTCACCGCCAAAAGCGTTTCAGGTGAGGTTACTGCGTCGGGCCGGTTCAGCAACATCCGGGCCAACACGGTCAGCGGTGACATGAGTTTCGATCTGCTCAGCTTCACCAACGACTTCGGGGCCAACTCCGTGTCAGGAGACCTCACCATCCGGCTTCCCCACGATGTCGGGGTGGACATCGTGGCGAAATCAGCAGGCGGCGGCGTAGTGGTAATTGACGACCAGAAGTACACCCAGCCCGGCGGCAAGCTGGAAACGATCGCCGGACCGGACGGCAAGCTGATGCTGGTCCGGACCAACTCCGTGTCCGGCAAGACGTCCATTTTCCACGGCCAGCCGGCGCGGAACGGGGAAACCGGAGAACCGGAAGCAGATTACTGATGCCTCCGGTCTTCGCGCATGGTGCGTTGCGGCTCTACCTGCTGGCCCTGCTGGAGTCCGGGCCCAAGCACGGCTATGACCTGATCAAAGCATTAAGCGAACGGTTCGGCGGCACTTACTCCCCCAGCGCTGGAACCATCTATCCCAGGTTGGGCAAACTGGAAGAGGAGGGCCTGGTGGTCACGGAGACAGCCGGCCGCCGCACCAACTACCGCATCACTGAGGCCGGGCTCGCCGAACTGAACAAGCGCCGGGACGAACTCGCCGGCGTCGAAAATGACATTTCCGCCTCAGTCCGCCGATTGGCCGATAATCTTCGTGCAGACATCCGGGCGAACATGAGGGGGCTGCGGGCGGACCTCGCAGCCACAGCCGAAGCGGCCCGTTCCACGGCCCGGGCCGCGGACTTCCGGAACGTGGGCCGGCAGTCAACGGAGGGAATCCGGGAGCTGAAAGAGGCCGAGATGCTGCTCCAGGCCTTCCGGGACGATCTTCGGGTCGAGCTGCGCCTGCACGCCAGCCGGCAGCCGCTGAGCCCCGTCACCCTGGAGACTGTGAAAACGGTGCTTGACCAGGCACGCATCTCCATCCGTAATTCACTCCAGGACTGAACCGCCGCATAACCGTCAACGGGCGCGTCCGGTTTCACGGCCTGTCCCATGGTGTGGGAGACTTGAGGGCAGCTCTTTTGAGTACCAACATTTAAGGAGGCCAGCTATGAGCAAACGTGCACGTAAACGTCGTGACCGTAAGCGTGGCGGCGCGAACCACGGCAAGCGCCCCAACGCCTAAGCAAAAGCTTGGAATATTGGTTTAAGCGAAGGACCCCGGAAGCCACACGGCCTCCGGGGTCCTTCGTCTTTGGTTCTACGCTGCTGTGTCGGGCCACTCAGGCGTCCACCGGCCGGATGGCGTGGATCCGGTCCAGGATGGCGTTTTTCAGGTTCTCCGGCGCAGCCTCCGTACATGAGCGCTTGACCACCTTGCGGATGACGCACTCGAGGTCGTACTGCTCCGTGCAGTCAGGACACTCATCAAGGTGGTGCTTGATCTCCGTGATGTCCTCGCGGGTCAGCGCCCCGTCGAGGTACTCGTAGATGCGTTGCATCCGCGTATCATCGCAGTCGCCCAATCCTTGGCAGTCGCTCATTTCCTGTTCTCCTGTTTTGTACTTGCGGCCGTGTCCTGTGATTCGACGGCACCTTTGAATCCTCGTTCGGCGGCATATTCCGCCAGCATGTCCCGCAACATTTTCCGGCCGCGGTGGAGCCGGGACATCACGGTGCCGATCGGCGTATTCATGATGTCCGAGATTTCCTTGTAGGCGAAGCCCTCGACATCAGCGAAGTACACCGCCAGCCGGAACTCCTCCGGGATGGCCTGCAACGCGCGCTTGACGTCAGTGTCCGGCAGGTGGTCCAGCGCTTCCGCCTCAGCTGACCGGAGCCCACGCGAAGTATGGGACTCGGCCCGGGCGAGCTGCCAGTCCTCAATGGTGTCCGTGTTTGACTGCAGCGGCTCGCGCTGCCGCTTGCGGTAAAGATTGATGTACGTGTTGGTCAGGATCCGGTAGAGCCAGGCCTTGAGGTTGGTCCCGGGCTTGTACTGGTGGAAAGCGGAAAAAGCTTTGGTGTAGGCCTCCTGGACCAGGTCCTCCGCGTCTGCGGGGTTCCGGGCCATCCGCATGGCTGCCGAGTAGAGCTGGTCCACGTACTGCATGGCATCGCGCTCAAAACGGATCCGGCGTTCCTCGGTTGATTCGGTGGCGACGTCAACCGCCTGCTCCGCCGAAGCGGACCCGTCCGCTTCGGACTCTCCCGAACCGGGCTCTTCAGTTTCCGGCTCCGCAGTTTCGGGCTTTACAGGCTTCGACGCTGCAGCGCCAGGCTCAGTCCCGACCGGCCCAGCCGGTTCGGGCTGTGCGTTGTTGCTCGCTTTGGCTTCGCGTCCGGAGGCCTCATAC
>NZ_QAIQ01000291.1 GCF_003061105.1 Arthrobacter sp. HMWF013 | reverse complement strand
GATGACGCGCGGTGCTGCAGGCGGAACCGCCGGTGGCACTGCCGCCGGCCGTACCACCGTCACTGCCGCCGGCCGGAAGAAATAGGACGCCATGACCCTCAGCACCTCCCACCGCCAGCCCCTCGCGGACGAAATCACCGCCAAACTCCGGGAAATGATCCACTCCGGCGAGTGGCCCCTGCACCAGCGGATCCCCGCCGAGCCCGAGCTGATGGCCGGTCTTGGCGTCTCGCGCGGCACGCTCCGGGAAGCCATCAAGGCGCTGGCTCACGGCGGGATGCTGGAAGTCCGCCGCGGCGACGGAACCTATGTCCGGGCCACCAGCGAGATGTCCGGCGCCGCCCGGCGGATGTACCAGGACCATACGGAGGAGCACATCCTCGAAGTCAGGCTGGGGCTGGACACCACGGCAGCGCGCCTTGCCGCCCGCAATGCCACGGCCGACGACGTCACCTCCCTGCGTGCCGCACTCGCCGCCCGCGACGTTGCCTGGAATGCGGAGGACTACGAGGGTTGGGCGCGTGCGGACTGGGAATTCCACGAGCGCGTTGCCCAGGCCTCCGCCAATCCCCTGCTGCATGAGCTGTACGTCAGTTTCGGCGGCGTTTTCCATCAGGAGCTGTTGAAGCAGCAGCGCCGGGGCAGGCTGGACGGCCTCACCTACGAGGGCCATGGCGAGCTGGTTGAGGCGATCGAGGCCCGCGACGCCGACGCCGCCGTGGCCAGTGTCAACCGCAACCTGAATTCCTGCGCGGAGTGGCTGCGCGCCTAGCACGTTTGGCCGTCAGCGGGCCTGCTACATAGGCTGTCCGTGGGTATGTCTCCCCATCGCGGAGGTGGTTGCCCATCGGTTAGCCTCGCTGGTGAGAGCTTCAACAAAACAGAATTCCAGGGGGAACCGCATGGCCGGAATCTATGGCGCCGACGTCGCCCAATTGCGTTCACTGGCCAAGGATTTCCAGCGCGCTTCGCAAACCATGCAGACCCAGGGCCAGAACCTCACCAAGCTCGTCAACGGCACGACTGCCTGGACCGGCCAGGACAGCCAAAAGTTCCGGCAGGATTGGAACGGCTCACACCGCACAACACTTCTGGCTGCAGCCCGGCTCCTGGAACAGGGATCAAAGCACCTGCAGGCCAATGCCGAAGAGCAGGACAGGGCCAGCAGCGGCACCGGCCGATTACGGGAGTCATGGCGCTGCGCCGCCTGAGCCAGCGCGTGGTCATCGCCGAATTAACGAAGGCGCGGAACGAAAAAGTCTGGCTGTACACATACGTCCATGACGAAACAGCCCTGCAGGAACTGGTGGACAGCTCGGGCAGCCACGCATTCAGCATCTGCCGTACCGTGGACGCCGCCGAGGCCATCATGGAACTGGCCAATGCAGCCAGAGTCGATTCCGCCGACGGTCCTGCCGAGACGCTCACGCAAGAACAGTTCGAGGCAAAGGCAGTCCGGGAGTTCGCGGACGTGCGGGGCGTCACCACCGTAACGGGCATGAGCAGCGTGCATGATGTTGCCGACCACTTCACGCTCTATACGGCCAGCGAAGCCCTGTTCGGCCTCGAGGCGTCGGAGCAGGACGGCGTGGCCCGGCTCCACGTTGCCCAGGTCAGCAGAACCACGGCATTGTCGAAGGTGTCCGCCGTCGTGTTCGGGGCCGGTGCCTGAGCCATGACCGAAACTGAAGCAGAAAAATACATTGCCCGCCTGGAAAATGGCGCTCCGGTCCAGATGGCCGGACCGGGAAAGGTACTGAGAGCCTTCGCCGTTGACGTCCTGGTGCTGGCCGCCGTTGCCGCCGCCGCGTACGTCATGACCGCCCGTAGCACGTTCAGCGAATCTGCCCCCGTCCTGGCAGCAATTGGCGGATGGATCGGCGGATCGCTGGTCTATGGGATGGCGTGTTTCGCGGGCCGCACCTTGGGTTGCCTGGCCGCGGGCAGCGCGTTTGTCCGTAATTCCGACGGCGGCTGGCCCGGTCCCTTCCGCATGGCCTGGGTGTGCTTTCAGCAGTACGTGCTGATCATCATCTGGATCTTCGGCATCATCGCTTCCGGTGGCGGCGGCACGTCCGGAAAAGCCAAAAAGGGCCGGATCTATCACCGGCATATCGACATTGAGGGCACCAAAAAGCTGGCCAGCGGATTTTAGGGTTCCGCGTCGGAGTCAGCGGGGTTTCGTTGCCCGGCAAGCCCATCAGTAGGCTTAGCATCTGACGTAGACAGTTAAGCCCTGCGTGCCCCGCCTCAAGGGTGCACGCCAATAAAGGAGCACCATGGCGCGAGCAGCCAACATGTCCGGGGATGAGCCTTCCGCGGCCTCTGACGCCGCAGTCGGAACCGGAAACCGCAAGCAGAAGCCACCAAACGCCCTGTGGGCCGATGGCCTGGGCCGGGTGGGGATCCGCTCCGCCCAGGTCCTGCTCATCCTGACAGTGGCGGTGGTCTCGGTCTACGCACTGATGCAGATCAAGCTGCTGGTCATCCCCATCCTGATCGCGCTGATTCTCGCCGCGGCCATCGGGCCCTTTGTGAACATGCTCCGGCGGCGCGGACTGCCGGGCGGCGCAGCAACCGCGGTGGCGTTTGTTGCCCTTCTCGTTGTCCTCGGCGCCGTGGGCACGGTCATCTACCTGTCCATCCGGAACCAGTGGGCTGAACTGGCCCAGCAGGCATCCGCCGGGCTCGACGAGCTGGAGCAGTTCCTGGTCAACGGCCCCATCCCCATTGACCCGGCCCAGCTGGACCAGGCCAGGGAGGGGATTATCCAGTTCGCCACCAGCAGCCAGGCCCGCTCCGGCGCCATCACCGGGTTGTCGGTGGTGACAGAGTTCCTGGCCGGGGCCGGCCTGATGGTGGTGATCCTGTTCTTCTTCCTCAAGGACGGCGCCAAAATCTGGAACTTCCTGCTCCGGCCGTTCAAGGGTGAACGCGAGGCGAAACTGCGCCGCGTGGGAAGCCGCACCCTGGAGGTCCTGGGCGGCTACGTCCGCGGCACCGCGATCGTCGCCCTGGTGGATGCCGTGGCGATCGGTGCAGCGCTGCTGATCCTTCAGGTACCCCTGGCGATCCCGCTGGCCATCATTGTGTTTATCACCGCGTTCATCCCGCTGGTGGGCGCCACGGTTGCCGGCATCCTGGCCGCACTGGTGGCGCTGGTGGCCAACGGCCCGGTGGTGGCGCTGATTGTGGTGGCCGTGGTGGTGGCCGTCAACCAGCTCGAAGGAGACCTGCTCCAGCCGATCGTGATGGGCAAGTCCCTGCAGCTCCACGCCCTGGTAATCCTCATGGCTTTGACCGCCGGAACCATCCTGGCCGGGATCATCGGCGCAGTATTGTCGGTCCCGCTCGCCGCTGTGGCCTGGGCCATCATCCAGGTATGGACGGCCGAGGACCCGAACCTCAAGGACATGAACCCGGACCTGCCGCCGGCCAACACGCAACCCATCTGACGCTTCGCCGGCACAACGCACGACGTCGGGCAGGCACCTGGGGTGCCCACCCGACGTCGTACTTTTCAAAAGCGCGCTAAAAGCAACGCGGGGTCACTCCCCGCCCGATCCAGTGCTTGAATTGGGCGCGGAGTGACCCCGCGTTGCTGGTTTTGCTGAGAGGTTAGGAGCGGAGCCCGGCGAAGACGTTCTTGGGCCGCTGCATCTCGCCGTGCTTGGCACCGAGGATGATCACAGCGCCGGCGAAAGCGGGGATCGCCCACTGCAGGATCTTGAGCTGCTGCTGCGCGGACTTCAGCTCATCCGAGGCGGCGGGACTGGGCTCGGTTGCGCCGACAGCACCCTGGTCCGCAAGCTTCTCCACCTTCTTGCCGAGGATGCCTGCGTACAGCGTCACCGCTGCGCCGGCCACGGTCACCGCCGTCTTGATGGCTGTGTCCCGCGCGACGCCGTCCTGCTTGGCGATCCGTTCCTTGTTCTCCCAGGCGATGGCAAGATCTGCCGCCAGGTGCGAGACGAACGCCGCCGTCTGGATGGGTGCCCACTTCATCCAGCCGGAACTCGAAAGCCTGGTGCGCTCCGCCGGGTCCTTGGCTTCCGCCGCCGCGCCGTTGAGCCCGATGGCTCCCATCAGCGATCCGCCAAACCACGCACCGGCCGTCAGGTCATGAATCGAACGGGCCAGAAGATTTCCTGCCATGATGTGTTTCCTTACGTTATTTCGGTTCCTGGATGCCGCTGGAGCGGTTTTCACTGCCGTGTCCCATTAAGGTCATGGTCAAGCCATCGTAAGCACACTTACTAATATTACGAAACCCCGACTTCCGCTGCGCTTACGCGTAATATCGTCGCCATGGAAAACACTGGGACTTTGTTCGGCTGGGCGTTCGGGGACCCCGCACGCCAGCGTGAGGATTCGTACATGGCAGGGCTCCAGAAAGAGGCGCTCCACAACGCCACAGAAACTGCCCGGGCCAAGGGAGTGGCGGTGGTGGAAGGCTCGGAAGCCTTCACCGCCCTGAGCGCCGAAGACACCCTGGTGGAGCTGGACCACGCACCGGGCAAGCTGGTGGTCCGCTGCACCGTCCATGTTGAGGGGCCGGGCGCCGGCAAGCTGCACGCCGAAGGACCCATGAACGGCTGACCATGTCCGATGCAGAATCAACCATCAGCGAGGCGGCGGACGCCGTCGAGGAAGCGTCGGACACCAAGGCGCTGGATGTTGTTGCGCGCTCCGGCTTCGCCGTGATGGCCCTGCTCCACATGATTGTTGGCGCCATTGCCATTGCCTTGGCTTTCGGGCAGCCCGGCCAGGCGGAAGCCACCGGAGCCATCGAACAGCTCGCCGCCAATCCGTGGGGGCCGGCCGTGCTGTGGTCCTGCGTGGTGGCCTGCGCCGGCCTGGCTCTGTGGCAACTCAGTGAGGCCACGCTCCGGGCCCGGCGGCTTCCCCGGACGAAACGGCTGGGAAAACTGATTTCGTCAGGCTTCCTTTTCCTCGCCTACGGCAGCGTGGGGCTCAGCTTTGCCGGCTTCGCCGTAGGACTCCGCGGGGACTCCGGCGACACCACGCGGGACTTCAGTACCGCCGTCCTCAATACGCCCGCGGGGGTGCCGCTGCTGGTCGCCGTGGGCCTGACCGTCATGGGCGTTGGGGTGTACTTCGTGGTGAAAGGGCTGCGGCGCGGGTTCAAGAAGGAGCTATCCAGGTTTGAGGGCAGGCGCCGCGGGAAGCTGGTGGACTCGCTGGGCGTCACCGGGCATGTGGCCAAGGGAATCGCACTGAACCTGGCCGGGCTGCTGTTCGTCATAGCCGCCGCCAAGCAGATGCCCGAGGAGTCCACCGGCCTGGACGGCAGCCTCAAGGCGCTCCGTGAGCACCCCTTCGGCCCGTACCTGCTGGTGGCGATCGGGGCCGGCTTCATCTGCTACGGAATATTCGCACTGGTCCGGGCCCGGTTCGGCCGGATGTAACACCGCTCAGCCACTACCAATGGAAGGAACGCCATGTCAACCGTGAGCCAACTGTTCAATTCCCCGGCGGAGGACGTCTGGAAGGTGATCGCTGACGGCTGGCTGTATTCGGGCTGGGTGGTGGGCGCCTCCCGGATCCGTGCCGTGGATGCGCACTGGCCGGAGGTCGGCTCACGGCTCCACCACTCAGTGGGCATCTGGCCACTGGTGATCAACGACAGCAGCCGCGTAGCCGCCGTCGAGCCCGGCCGCTCCCTGGAACTGGTGGCCCGGGGCTGGCCGCTGGGCGAAGCCAAAGTGGTCATCACGCTGGAAGACCGGGGAACGCAATGCCTGGTGACCATCAAGGAGGACGCCATCCGCGGGCCGGGGAAGCTGGTTCCCAAGGCGCTGCGCAGTCCGGTGATCGATGTGCGGAACCGCGAGACCCTGAACCGGCTCGAGCTGATGGCGGCCGGCGGCGCGGGGCATTAACGCAACGCGGGGTCACTCCGCGCCCAATAATTGAAGGTTATCGGGCGGAAAGTGACCCCGCGTTGGTTGTAGTCACCGGATGCCGGAAGTTGCCTAGGCCGCGTCCGGTGCGCCGAGCCAGGTCTTCCATCTTCCGGGGTAGCCGCCGGGCCGGGGGCCGAGCGCGCGCATGCGTTTCTTGTACCAGCGGTAGGTCCACACCATCCACGCAATGACGAGGACAAGCAGGACAGCGGTGATTACCAGGACGGAGTCTTTGGCCGAGTGATACTCGTAGTAGCCAGGCATTCCATAGGACAGCTCCCCGTTCATCAAGGGCGTCAGCAGCTCGATGAACCAGGTGAGGCAGTAGAAAAACGCACCCATCAAGGGCATCCCCGTCAGAAACACGAGTAATCCATAGCCCACCAGCAGTTTCTGGCACCTCTTGTCCCAAGCCGCGGCCTGTTCTTTCTGATCCAGCTCCAGTGCATGCGTCACCCGGTCCCCCAACCCAGTCGAAAACTCTGTGCACATCCT
>NZ_QAIQ01000290.1 GCF_003061105.1 Arthrobacter sp. HMWF013 | reverse complement strand
ATCCATGGCGGTTACTGGCGTTCGCAGTACGGGGCCGAGTTGGGGGAGCCCCTCGCCAGGGACCTGGCCGCGCACGGCATGGCCGCCTGGAACCTTGAATACCGCCGGGCCGGAAACGGCGGCGGCTGGCCGAATACCTTCGCGGATGTTCTCGCCGGCATCGACAAACTTGGCGATCTGGCGGCCCCGCACGCCTTGAACCTTGGCCCCGTTGTGGCGCTGGGGCATTCGGCCGGCGGGCATCTGGCTGCCTGGGCAGCGGGCAGGGGCAAACTCGCCCAGCTCGGAATGCCTGATGTTGACCGCCAGCTCCTGCGGACATCTGATGGCTCGACGGTGCATCTTACCGGTGTGGTCAGCCAGTCGGGCCTGCTCAACCTCGCCGGGGCGGAGCAGCTGAACCTCAGCAATGGTGCGGTGAGCAACCTGCTGGGCGGATCGTCGTCGAAATATCCGCTCCGCTACAAATACACGGACCCTATGACCTCCCTTCCGCTGCCTGTGCCGGTCTATGCCGTTCATGGGTCCGATGACGATACCGTTCCGCTGAGCCAATCCGAGTCGTACGTCAACGCCGCTGCGGAAGCCAAAATGACTGCGAAACTGGTCATGGTCCCCGGCGACCATTACGCCCTCATCGATCCAAAAATGCCTGCTTACCGGACGTGCCGCGAGCTGGTCCGGACGCTTCTGGGTTAGATTCGGTCTCGCGGGGGTAAGGACAGCTCCAAATTGGTACGTCATTCTTAGACATTGGACATCCCATCTCCTGTACTCTTGAGTGGTAACCAGTCGCGACCCTTTATGCGCGGCAAAGGAGGAGACCTACGTGGCCATCGCATCGCAAGAAGTATCGCCCGCACGCTTCAGCGCGCAGCTCCGTTCGCATGCCCTGCAGACACGGATCATGGACCTGATTCTGGACCGGGGGCTGGACGTCGGTGACGCACTTCCCACGGAAAGCGAGCTCTCGGCCGAGCTGGGCGTGGGACGCAACACCGTCCGCGAATCCCTGAAAGTGCTCCAGGCGCTGGGAGTCATCGAGATCCGGCACGGCTTCGGCATGTTCGTGGCGCCCAACAACTTCAGCGCCCTGGTCTCCGGCCTGACCTTCCGCGGCCGGCTGTCCCTCCGGCACAAGGGCGAGGAGGCCATGGAACTCATCGACGTCCGGCAGGCCCTCGAATCGGGGCTGATCGGATCGGCCATTGACCTGCTCACCGAGGAGCATCTGGCTGACCTGCGCACCACCATGGAAGCGATGGAAGCCGCGGCCCGCAAGGGGGAACCCCTCTATGAGCACGACGCCGAGTTCCACCGCAGGCTGTACGCGCCCCTGAACAACGAGCTGCTGATCAACCTCATGGACGTCTTTTGGCAGGTCTACCGCAAGATCCACCTGGCCCTCGGTACCGGCCCGGTCAATCTCGAGCAGCAGACGCAGGACCACTGGGAAATCTTCGAGGCCGTGGCCAACAAGGACAAGGCCCTCGCGTCCGAACGCCTGCAGCGCCACTTTGACGGGATCCGGCTGAAGCTCAAGGACGTCGCGGCCGCTTAGCCGGCACCTGCCTCACCACCCGCTCCCACGCCCGGCGGCCCCGGGCGTGAT
>NZ_QAIQ01000289.1 GCF_003061105.1 Arthrobacter sp. HMWF013 | reverse complement strand
GTCCTGTTCGCCGCCGGGGCAGCCCCGGCGGCGAACAGGACCAGCGCAGTGGTGGACACCACCGTACCCATGCCTTGGGCAAAGCGCTTGGGCGGGCCGGGAACCAGGCGTGTCCGGCCCAGCCGGGGCGCCAGGACCTTGACCGAGAGCAGGGCGAGCGGCGAAATCCGCGGTCCGAACAGCACCCGCAGCCAGAATCCCGCAGCCAGCAGCACCAGACCCCACCCGGAACCGGTCAGGAGTGTGGCGCCGGCAAGGAGCACCACCAGTCCGGCGGTGATCCGGGCCGCGTACTCGTTGACGGGGTTCGGGAAGGCGAACACGGCGGACCAGTTGATTCCGGTGGTCCTGGTGCCGTTAGGGGTACTCATCCTGCAAGGCTAGGAGCCTGCTGTCCCGCGGGAAAGATTTGTTGCGCCGCATGAACGCTGAAGGACCGCCCGGGCCCCGGGCCCGGATTCACGGTACCGGGGCGAAGCCGCCCACCATCTGCAGGAACTCACCTTCGGAGAGAACCTCAATGGCCTGGCCGCGATCGTGCAGTTCCAGGACGCGGCGCGCCTTGCCGGTCAGCCTTCCGGAACGCAGGTCCGCGGCCACAAACCCGTCGCCCACCACCAGCACCGTGGTGCGGGCCGTCACCCGGCTTTCCGGCCGGGCACCCAGTTCAGCAGACCGCACTTTGGCTTCCGGCCGGCCCATGGCGAGCGCACCGGTAAAGACAACGGTCTGGCCATACAGCGGATGGGACGGTTCGGCGTCGGGATTGGGCACGGGGTTGGCGCCCTCCTCCGGCCAGCCTGACAGGAACGGCCGGACCAGCGCCGCTCCGTTACTGCCGCCCGAAACGGCGGCCAGGCTCGCTGTGGAAAGCTCATCGCGAGCCGGATCGAACGCGTGCTGACGGGGCAGCTCCAGGCCCAGGGACAGATACAGTTCCGCAATGCTGTTGGCGTTGTTCCGCGCTGCAATGTCGATCAGGATGCCGGCGCACGCACGGGCATCCTCCGCGGCGTCGTGGTGGTTGACCAGGGGCACGCCGGCTTCCTCCGCGGCGAACGGCAGGGAGTTGGAGACCAGGGAATAGCAGCGCCGCGAAAGCATCACCGTGCAGACGTAGTCGTAGGCGGGGCC
>NZ_QAIQ01000288.1 GCF_003061105.1 Arthrobacter sp. HMWF013 | reverse complement strand
GCGCGGTACGTTGCCACGGCGATCACCGGCGGTGAGGTGCAGCCCTACACCTCGAACGACTACGTGTGGTCGGACCAGTACGACTGGAAAGTGCATTCGGTAGGGTGGCGCGACCCGGCGGGCAGCTCGACAGTCATCGGCGACCTGCTCGAAGACGGACGCGTCGCCGTGATCCATGCGGATGCCGACGGCACCGCCAGTGGCGCTGTCACCGTGAACTGGGTGCGCGCACTCAATCAGGCGCGGCGAGTGCTCGCCGGCAACGGAACGGCCACCGCACTGGTCGAAGAATTGCAGCAGCGGGCCTGAGCCCGACGCTGCGAAAGGCTACAGAGAGGAACTTCCAATGGTTTACGTGGTAACCGAGGCTTGCATCGACGTCCAGGACAAGAGCTGCATGCAGGAATGCCCTGCCGACTGCATCTTTGAGGGCGGTCGCATGACGTACATCAACCCTGACATGTGCATCGATTGCGGAGCGTGCGTCAGCCTCTGCCCGGTCGAGGCAATCTACTACGACGCCGAGCTCCCCGCCGATCAGGAGCAGTACATTGAACTCAATGAACGGTTCTTCGCCGAGGTCCAAACTCCGAAGGGCGGCCGGAAAGCCGGCAAGATCGAGTTCGATGTTGCCGAAATCCTGGCGATCCCCCGCCGCGGGGAGCGGTGACCATGGCTGCCCTCAGGGTCGCCGTCATCGGATCGGGTCCTTCCGGCTCCTACTCCGCCCAGCTCCTCACCGAGGAATCAGAGTCGCCCATCGAGGTGGACGTGTTTGAACGCCTCCCCGCGCCGTTCGGTCTGGTGCGCTACGGGGTGGCGCCGGACCACCCACGCATCAAATCAATCACGACGTCATTCGCCGAGGTCTTCGAAGAGACGCCAGGCGTTCGATTCCTTGGAAACGTGCTGGTGGGCAGGGACATCACGCTGGACGAAATGCGCGCCCGCTATGACGCCGTGGTCTTCGCTACCGGCGCCCCGCTCGACCGGTCGCTCGGCATCCCCGGGGAAGACCTCCGGGGTGTCCACGCCGTGCGTGAATTCGTGTCGTGGTACGGCGGACACCCGGACAGTGACCCGCAGTCGTTCAGCCTCAGCGGCCAGCGCGCAGTGGTCATCGGCGTCGGCAACGTCGCACTCGATGCCGCGAGAATGCTGATGTTGAGCGTCGAGGAGCTTCGGGCCACCGACGTGCCCGAGCATATCGTCGAGGCTTTCGCCGCGAGCAGTTTCCGGGAGGTGGTCATCGTCGGCCGCCGCGGACCGGCCTTCGCCAAGTTCACCAACAAGGAGTTCCTGGAATTTCTGGAGGTGGAGAGCTGCGACGTCATCATCGACCCTGCAGATCTGGAGCTCAGCCCCGAGGAGCAGGTGCACCTCGACGCGGATCCCGCCGCGAAGCGCCTGTTCAGTTCATTCAAAAAGGCGGTCGACCGCGGGGTCCTCGGCCGCGAGCGTTCGGTGCGGTTCATTTTTGACCGTTCACCGGTGGAACTTCTCGGTAACGACGGCGTTGTCTCGGGTATCCGTCTCGCTCAGACCAGCGACCCATCGGTCACCGAAACCCTTGATGCCCAGCTCGTGCTGCGCTCGGTGGGATACCGCGGAAAGGCGTTGGACGGGTTGCCGTTCGACGAGCTGACCCACACGGTGCCCCACGTCGAGTCCCGCGTCCACGGCGACGACGGCGTCGTGGACGGGGTGTACATCGCCGGCTGGATCAAACGCGGACCGACCGGCGTCGTGGGAACCAACCGGCGCTGCGCGCTCGATACCGTGACCTCCCTCCTCGAAGACGTCGGTGCGCCAGGGCATGTTCCAACGGCCTCAACAGCGGCTGACGTCGATGATCTCCTTGAGTCCCGCGGCGTCCACGTCGTTGACTGGGCGGCGTGGAAAACGATCGACGCCGCCGAGGTCGCCGCCGGCGAATCGGTGGGGCGTGAGCGCGTGAAACTCCACGACCGCGACGAGATGTTGCGTGTCGCCCGGGGGAACAGCGTGGAATTCCGATGACACAGGACCAGGACGGCGGCGCTGCCGTCACACAGATCGAAACCGCCGTCCGCGCCGCCGCGGGCGGCGTTATTGACCCGGAGCTGCGCCGTCCGCTGGCCGATCTGGGCATGATCGATGCCGTCGCCGTGCACGACGGCGTGGCATCGGTCGTCGTCCTGCTCACGATCGTCGGCTGCCCTGCCGCAGACAGGATCGAACACGAAGTCCGCACCGCAGTACTGGAGGTGCCCGGGATTCAGGATGTGAGGGTGGTGCTCGGGGTGATGACGGACGGGCAGCGGGCCGACATGGTGACAAAGCTTCGGAACGGCAAGCCACGCGCCACCACGGCGTTCACTGCCGACTCCCTTACCAGGGTCATCGCCGTCACGAGCGGCAAGGGCGGAGTCGGCAAATCCACGGTTACCGCCAATCTCGCTGTGGCGCTCGCCGCCCGCGGCCTCCGGGTGGGACTTCTCGACGCCGACGTCTACGGTTTCTCCATCCCGGGACTCGTCGGTCTCGTGGCAGCCGATGGCCGGATCGCACGGCCCACGCGTGTGGGCGAGCTCGTCCTGCCGCCGGTCGCCCACGGAGTGAAGGTGGTTTCCATCGGCATGTTCCTTCCCGAGGGGTCCGAGGGCACCGCCATCTCGTGGCGGGGACCGATGCTGCACAAGACACTCGAGCAGTTCATTACGGATGTGTTCTTCGGCGACCTCGACGTGCTCCTCGTCGATATGCCACCTGGCACTGGCGACATCGCGATCTCCGTCGGGCACCTCCTTCCGCACGCCGAGGTCCTTGTGGTGACCACGCCGCAGCCGGCGGCGGCAGGCGTCGCCGTACGCAGCGGCCAGCTCGCCCGGCAGCTCGGTCAGCGCATCATCGGGGTGATTGAGACGATGTCCCCGGTGGAACTCGCCGACGGATCGACGTTCGAACCTTTCGGTGCCGGTGGCGCCGACGCCGTTGCGGCAGCGCTGTCCACCCCTGAGGAGACGGTGACCAGGATCGCCTCGATACCTTTCAGCACCGTGCTTCGTGCGGACGGCGACGACGGTCTGCCCATCACCACCGAACATCACGATGACCCCGCCGCGCGCGCATTCCGCATGCTGGCGGACCTTGTGGCCACGAGGCCGCGCGGGCTCGCCGGGCGCAAACTGCCGCTGTCCGTCGGCTGACTGGAGGCGGGCATGCCCGCCACCCTGGTGCGCTGCACAAGCAGTGTCAACAACAATTAGGCGGGGCCCGTAACCGGGACCCGCCTAATTGTTGTTTGTACGGGCCTAGCCCACCCGCTCGACCTCGGTCGCGGCGGCCCCAACAACTCCGTCGGCGACGAGGGAAGCGATGACCTCCTCGCTGAACCCCAGACCGTTGCGCAGGATGTCGAGGGTGTCCGCGCCCAGCGCGGGCGGGTAGGTCGGTGCAACGTCCGCCACGCCCACGAAGCGGATCGGCGTGGCGACGTTCTGGAACCCGGTGGTGCCGTTGCCCACGGTGATGAGGGAACCGTCGTCGGCATTGCGGGCGTCGGTCAGTGCCTCCAGCACGTTCTTAACGAGCGCGACAGGCACGGACTCCGCCGTCAGCAGGTCCACCCACTCAGCGGCGGGCTTGTCCGAAACCCGCTCCTCCAGGATGGCCCACAGGGCTTCCTTATTCTGCAGCCTGCCGGCGGCATCGACAAAGCGTTTGTCTGCGATCAGATCGTCCAGACCGAGTACGTGGCATAGTCCCTCCCACATCCGCGGAGTATTCGCTGTGACCACAAACTCCCGGCCGTCTCCGCCGCGGAACGAACGGTACGTCGCAATCGAATCGTGTGCGGCTCCCTGTGGCTCTGGAGCGACCTGGTTGATGAACGTGTACAGCGCCTGATAGGAAAGCATCGCCAGTTGCCCGCGCAGCATCGAAATGTCGATAATGCCGCCGCGGCCAGTGTCATTCCGGGCGTGGAGCGCGGAGAGGATGCCGATGACCGCGTATAGCCCCGCCACCACATCGCCGGCGGGGATGCCGAGGCGGGCAGCGGGGGAACCGGGGTGCCCGGTGAGGCTCATGACACCGCTCAGGGCCTGCACCACCATGTCGTAGGCGGGCCGATCGCGGAGCGCGCCCTCCTGGCCGAATCCGCTGATCGAGGCCCAGATCAGGGCGGGATGTTTCTCGAGGACCGCGTCAGGTGCCAGCCCCAGCCGCTGGGTGACTCCTGGCCGGAAATTCTCGATGACGATGTCCGCGTCCGCGATGAGTGCATGCATCACGTCCAGGCCGCGCGCTGACTTGAGGTCGATCGCGATGCTGCGTTTGTTGCGGTTGTTGGACAGGTAATAGGCACTCTCCCCATCCAGTTTCGGTCCGGCGATGGCCCGGCTTGAGTCGCCGTCGAGGGACTCCACCTTGATGATCTCCGCGCCGAGGTCGCCAAGAAGCTGCGTGGCCGACGGGCCGGACAGGAATGTCGTCAGATCAACGATCCGGATCCCCTCAAGGGGACGTTCTGCGGCGGCGCTCATGCTGCTTCGAAAATGTGGATCGTGCAGGCACCGTGGTCCAGGCCCGCTGTACCGCCGCCGGTCACGTGGGTCATTGCCCAGCGGGCATCGTCAACCTGCCGGTCCCCGGCCTGACCGCTGAGCTGCCAGAATGCCTCGGCAACCTGGGCCACGCCGCTTGCGCCCACCGGGTGGCCTTTGGCGAGCAGCCCGCCGCTCGGGTTCACCACCACTGAACCGCCGAAGGTGGTTTTGCCGTCCCGGATCAGATCGGCGGCGTGGCCCCGCTCCGCGAGGCCGAACGCCTCGTAGTACACGAGTTCGGCGATGGAAAACGCGTCGTGGAGCTCGATCATGTCGAGATCCTTCGGCTCGATGCCTGCCTGTGCGTAGGCGTCCTGCGCGGACCGTGAGCTGATCTCGGGCCGGGTCATATCGCGGAAACCTTCTTCAACATGGCCGGAGTGCAGGACTGATGCCGCGATGCGCATCCCGCCGGACGTGCCGAGACGCTTCCGGGCCCGCTCGGAAGCGAGGACCACGACGGCGGCACCATCGCCGGTGGGGCAGCACATCAGCAGGGTGAGCGGATCTGCCACTGCGCGGGAGGCGAGCACTTCCTCGACGGTCACTTCCTTCCGGAACTGTGCGAACGGGTTCAGTGCCCCGTGCTTGCGTGCCTTGACACTGACGAGGGCAAGATCCTCGGCTGTTGCCTCAGTCTCATAGAGGTACCGTGTCGCCCGCATCGCATAGACGGCGGGCATGATGATGCCCTGCTTCACCTCGCGGTCCTCGGGGGAGAGCGGCAACGCGCCGCCACCGAACTGGGTCAGCTTTTCCACACCTATGACAACGGCGATGTCGATGAGCCCCTGGGCGATCGCCGTTGAGGCTTCGTGGATCGCAGTTGCGCCGCTTGAGCAGGCATTGTCCACGTTTACCGTCGGCACATCACCAAGCCCGATCTCCTTGCAGATCCGTTGCCCGGTCATCATGCCGCCGTATGAGTGCCCGACGTACACTGCATCAACCTCGGACTTGTCGACGCCCGCGCTGCGCAGGGCGTCGATGAGCGGCGGCACGGCGAGGCCGACATACGAGGATGTGCGGTACTTCGCGAAGGGGATCATCGCGGCTGAGATCACATGAACGTTTTCAGTCATGGTGGTGCCCTTTCGTCTCACTGGCCTCACGCGCGAAGAACCAGTTTTCGCCGTCCACGCCGAGCTCCACGCGGATGCCCGGCTCAAGGGGGGTGTCGCCTTCGCGGATGTCGGCCAGCGTGCGCACATCGTTGTCGAGGTCGACGTAGCCCAGGGGGCGGATGCCTTCGCCTCCGACGTGCAGCCGGGTGAATGAGTAGAGAGTTCCTGTGGTGGGGAGAGCGATGGTCCCGACATTGGAACTTACGCACGAACTGCACACGACCCGCGTGCCGATCATCTCCCGGCCGCAGTCGCCGCAGCGCGTTCCCAGGAGCCGTGGCCCCTCGGGGAACGCGCTGAGCAGGTCGTCATTTTCCATATCGGCGATGGCCGCTGACGCCTTCGCGGCGGTTTCGGTCTTCACGTGTGATCGCCTTCCTCATGTGCACGCGCGATGGCGCGCGTCGGACAGACGTCAATGGCCATCCGGATTTTGTCGTCGTTGTCGCCGTGATCATCGACGACGAAGGCGATGCTGTCGTCGTCGAGGTCGAAGGTCGCCGGCGCATAGAAGGTGCACTGGCCCGATCCCATGCAGCGGTCACGGTCGACGGTCAGTTCCGGGGCCATCACGACTCCGCCGGGGTATACGTGAGGTGGAGCTTGGTGTGTCCGCGGAATTTGTAGCTGCGGATCAGGTCCCATTCACGTGCCCCGGCCGGCCCATGGTGCTCTTCGCTCACCTGGATGCTGCCTGTCCGCTCCAGGAACCGCTGGATGGAGAAGACCGCTTCCGCCCTTGCCAGCGGTGCACCAGGGCAAGTATGGATTCCGCGTCCGAAAGCGAGGTGCTGACGTGCGTTGGCGCGCATGACATCGAAGTCCTCCGGGTTGTCGAAGACCCTGGGGTCGCGGCCGGCCGCGCCGTGCAGGAGCATGACGTTGGTGCCGGGCGGAAGGTCGAGGCCGCCGAGGGTGGTCGCTGTTTTGGTGATGCGGAACGATCCCTTAATGGGCGCCTCGATCCGGAGAGTTTCCTCGAGGAACTTAGGGATAAGCGAGGGCTCGCTGCGCAGCAGGTTCTGGACCTCGGGGTTGTCTGCGATCCGGGCCACCGAAATGCCGAGCAGCTGCACGGTGGTTTCCTGCCCGGCGGAGAAGAGGTTGGCGGCGATGCGTGCCACTTCGATGGGCTCGGGGAGCGAGCCGTCAGGGAAGGTGGCGATGGCCATTCCGGTCAGGATGTCGTCCTGGGGGTTTTCGCGCCGTTCCTCGATTTTTGCGATGAAGTAGTCGTACATCTTCTCGAGGCCGTTCTGATGGCTGCTCGTCTGAAGCTCGAGATTGCCGAGCACCGGTCCGGGGGCCGAGGCAAGCAGGTCCAGGAGCATCTGGTGGTCCTCCACCGGGACGCCCAGGAGATCCGCAACGGCAAGGATCGTGTAGCCCTTGGCGTAGTCCCAGATGAATTCTGTCTTCCCCTGGGGGATGAGCTCGTCGAGGAAACGGTCTGCAGTGTCCTTGAGAAACTGCTCGTTCTCCTTGAGCCGCTTGGGAGTGATGAGACCCATCAGGATGGCGCGATGGTCCGTGTGCACGGGCGGGTCGAACGTGACGATCTGGTCGCTGGCCCCGAAGTACTCGCGGTGCTTCTCCAGGATCTCGGTGATGTCGTCGCCCACCAGTTCGACGGGGAGCTCGATCACCGGACCGCCCACCCGGTTGATCGATGAGTAGACCTCGGGCTGGTGGTACACCTGCAGGGCCTCTTCGTAGCCGGTCACGATGACGACGCCGTATTTCGGCTCCCGGAACACCGGGTAGTTCGCGAGCATGTGGTCGAAGTATGGCTCGGCTTTGGATGCGATGTCCGGGTTGGTGAAGAAGTCGACCTCGGTGGGATCGATCTGGGTGGTTGTCATCCGCTTGTCTTCTCTCTCTGTGCGCTCTCCGGCGCGGTTTGCTCGATCACTGGAAACGCGAGGGGGCGCCATCAAGCAGCACCGTCTTCGATTCCAGGTAGGGGAGCAGACCCTGAAGCCCGCCCTCGCGACCGACTCCGGATTGCTTGAATCCTCCGACACCCATCAGCTGGTCCGTTTTGAAGCCGTTATGGCCGACCGTTCCCGAGCGGAGCCGACGGGCTGCGTGGTATGCCCGGTCGTTGTCGTTGGTGAACACAGCGGAGTTCAGCCCATAGACGGTGCCGTTCGCCAGCTCGATCGCATGCTCTTCGTTGTCGGCCGCGATAATCGAGAGCACCGGGCCGAAGATCTCTTCCTGCGCGATCGTGGAGTTGTTATCGACGTTCGCGAAGACGGTCGGTTCGACATAAAAACCGCGCTCGAGGTGCGCCGGACGGTGACCGCCGGTGACGAGGGTTGCGCCTTCGTCGATGCCTTTCTGGACGTATCCCAGCACCCGGTCGCGCTGGCGTCCCATAGCCAGCGGGCCGAGTTGGCTGCCGGCGTCGAACGGGTCTCCGACCCGCACCGAACCGAAGATCGACCCGAGGGCTTCAGCCATCTCATCGTGCCGCGCTTTTGTGACG
Organism: Arthrobacter sp. HMWF013; assembly: GCF_003061105.1. Taxonomy (GTDB): domain Bacteria; phylum Actinomycetota; class Actinomycetes; order Actinomycetales; family Micrococcaceae; genus Arthrobacter. The sequence goes on along the minus strand of NZ_QAIQ01000288.1, from coordinate 2,289 downwards.
ATGACACGGGTCAGCGACATGCAGACCTGCCCGTTGAGCGAGCATTCCGCGGCGGAGAGGGTCTTGGCGGCGGTTGCGATGTCATAGTCGTCGAAGATGACCGCCGCGGATTTGCCACCGAGTTCCAGGGTGTAACGGGCGACGCGTTCGCCGACAATCGAGGCGATCCTGCGCCCGACACCGCTCGACCCTGTGAACGAGATCTTGTCGACCCGCGGGTCGCGCACCAGCTGTTCAGAGACCTCCCGGTCGGCGGTGACCACGTTGAGTACGCCGGCGGGCAAGCCGATCTCTTCGGCGATCTCGGCGAGCACATAAAGTTCGCCGGGCGCCTCGGGCGGAGCCTTCAGGACGACCGTGCAGCCGGCAAGAAGAGCGGGTGCCAGCTTGTGGATCGCGAGCGACAGCGGCGTGTTCCACGGCACAATGGCGCCGACGACGCCGATCGGCTCTTTCACGACGACGCCGAACGGGGCGAACTCGGGGGTTGCCTGGGCTTCGAACGGGTAAGTGGCGGCGAGGTCTGCGTGGTAGTCGAGGGTGTTCGATACGCGTGAGATCGCCACCTGCGACATGGAGAACAGGACGCCGGCCTGGCGCGACCAGAACGTCCCCGTCTCAGAGGAGCGCTCGCGCAGTCCCGCCGCGAGCTTGCGGAGGTATTCGCCGCGCACCTGCGGTTCGAGGAATGGCCACGGCGAATGATCGAAGGCGTAGCGTGCAGCGGCTATCGCCGCATCCATGTCCTGGGGCCCGGCCTCAGCGACGCGAAAGAAGGTCTCTTCGGTGCCGGCGTCGATGACGTCGAAGCCGGAGTTGCTCGTGGGAAGTACCCACGTGCCGTTGATGAAGAGGCGGTCGGCGTGCCGGATGTTGACCGGGGCGCCGCGCTCGGTGAGTACGTCAGTCATGTACGTCTCCTGTTTCCTGATTTATGTGTCGATGTTCTGGAGCGGGTTTGCCGCTGTGCTGCAAGAGGGCGGGTTCAGCTGCTCACGCCGGCTGCCTGGACAGGACTCCGCGCAGGGTCCACGACGTGCGGTCGGGCGCCTGGCCGGCCAGGACCTGCGAATTCATGCCGAAGTCGACGGAGAGGTGCGCGCCCGAAACGTAGCTGGCGAGGTCCCCGCCCAGGAAGACGAGTGCACGGGCCATGTCCACTGACTCTGCCAGCCGGCCGGCGGGTCCGAGGTCGGCCTCTACGGCCTCCCTGCCGCCTTTCATCGCCGCGAACTCGTCGAACATGCCCGAGATGGTCATGGCCGGCAGCAGGGCGTTGACCCGGATTTTTCGCAGGTCCGCAAATCTCGCGGCTTCTTCGGCAACCCAGAGGTTGAGCATGCGCTTGGACAGGATGTAACCGAGCGACCCGGGAATGCCACCGAACTCGGCGTCGATTCCCTTGGCGAGCCCGACGAGTTCGTCCCAGCCCGTTCCGTGGATGAGCGCGGCCGTTTCCTCGCGTACATCCGGCCGATCCCATCGAAGGCCACCGTTCGAGGTGACGAAGGTCAGTGATCCGTCCGCGACGACGCGGTCTGCGAGGTAAGTGTCTGCGATGTATTTGTTTGCGATGAAGTTGATGGTCACGGTCTCGAGGAAATCCGTGTGCACGCCGGAAACGCCCGCTACGCCGAAGAACCGGTCGATGGATTGCGGAAGCCGCGCAAAGGCAACATCGATCGAATCCTTGTCACCGAGGTTCGCGACGATGGACGCGGTGAGGCCTGCGACGGGCGATTGGACCCGGTCCAGTGCGTGCACTTCGGCGCCCAGGTCGACGAGGATCTCGGCCAGGGCCTTGCCCATGCCCGATGCGGCTCCCGTAACAACGCAGACCTTGCCGGAATATCCGAGGTAGTCGGTCACTGTATGTACTCCTTCTTCATGAACGAGCCGAGTCGACATCGTTGTCTGTACTAGTTGCTTCGATAAAGCGAGTGTTCCCTTCAAGGGAACGAAGAGTCTGTATTGCGAAACGCTAGCACGAGTCTGCCACTAGACGATGCTGGCGTCAATGCATCCTTTGGTCGGTCATGCCCCGGTGCGGCGGCTATGTGGAAAAGGGTTGACAGCAGCGCCGTTCCGCGTGCAGACTCCTCTCGAAACCATTTTACGAAACGACTGTTCCGTCTAAGGCGACAGCCGGCTGACGAGGTTGTAAAGCGGCACGGACTTTTCCTGGACCCGGTCCAAGCGGTGTCCGGTGCCGCGTTTTCACGGAGCAACACGACGAAGGAGTCGGCATGAGCATTGCGCGAACCGCTCGCCACCGTGGCGATGCGCCCC
>NZ_QAIQ01000287.1 GCF_003061105.1 Arthrobacter sp. HMWF013 | reverse complement strand
GCGCCGGAGACGGTGAAGGCACGACGTCGGATGCCTGGGTTGCGAGGCTGGGATCGCCGGCGGTGGTCCATTCCTTGACCTCCGGGGCGGACGAGACCGCTGCCGGCGCCGCGGACGCGGCTGTTGCCTTGGTGGACCCGCCGGCCGGGACGCTGGCCGGGGACAAAGAGGTCCGCGAGTCGGCCGAAACACCCGTGCGGGGAGCATGGTCCGCGGCAGGCTTGGCTTCCTTGGGAGTGTGAGGCCTCGGCAACGGAGCTGCGGCGTCGCGCGCCACCACGTGGGACGGGGTCTCGTCGCGGCCCAGGAAGTCTCCGGCGAAGAACGGAATGAACCGGCTCAGCACGGTAGCGGTGAACAGCACAACCGAACCGATCAGGCCAACCAGCAGGCTGGGGACATACGCTGCGGCCGCGGAAACGAAGAAGAAGGCCAGCGCGAAGGAGGCCACCACCGAGGCGAACTGGTCAACGGACAGCGATCCGATCCGGACCTTCGTGGCGGGGGCGAGCCGGCGGGCAACGAACAGGGCCGTCACAATCATCGGCAGCACGATCCCAAGTCCCAGGAAGAACAGGCTGCCCGCGTTCCAGAGGTTGAACCGGCCGAAGAAGACCGGCAGCAGCGAGGCCACCAGCAGAATCAGGGTGGCTGCGAAAACCGCCAGGTCACGCAATGTGAACGGGCCCAGGACAGCCTGGTTGGTGGTGCCGGCCTTGCCCTCCTGCTTCCGCGGGCCCGTTGTTGCGCCATTGCCGGAGGCAGTATCGGAACTGCCTTCCGCTGCATGGCCAACCTTTTGGCCGAAGCTTTGCTCGTTCATTTTGTTCTCCTTAGCGTGGCTCCGTGGAAGTCACAATTCTTTTCTCAGCCTAGCCAAGGACATGGCTGATCACTAGCTGATCGGCGGCGGCCGGCCCGCGGCGCCGGGGCTCCGGTGACCATTCACCGCTAAATAAATGCCGCTCAGGGCACAGGTGTGACACCGCACACACATGGACAGCCCCGAAGTATTAGGGTGGATTCCGGAACAGCTCTTCGCGGATTGTCCGTGACGGGGCGTGGCCGCCGCGCACGTGGCGGGCACGGTCCGGTGACGGCAGAGCCGCCGTAAAGATCGATGAATGATGAGGTTCACCATGTCCCAGAAC
>NZ_QAIQ01000286.1 GCF_003061105.1 Arthrobacter sp. HMWF013 | reverse complement strand
CCCTGGGCGGCTCGGAGGCGTCCAAAGTTTCCGTCACGAGCTGGGACAGCACCAAGGGGGGCCCGGACAAGAGCACCGAGGACGGGCGGGCCTACATCCGCGTCGTCGGCGGCCACGCGTCCTTCGCCCACTCCGACGTTTCCTACCTGGGCTTCTGGAGCGGAAACACCGGCGGCCTGTCCCTGACGGGAACGGATGCCGTCGGTTCGTTCAGCGAGGAACAGCCGACGCCGGCACAGACCCCGGAGGCAGATGGCGGTGCCCGGCTCCTGCCGGAGGCCGAGCTGCAAAACCTGTCGCAGGAATCGGCCCAGGACTACAGCGTGGTCACGGCAGGGATAGAAAACCTCCGGGTCGGGAACAACGCCTTCGGGCTCTTCGTGACCAACGCCAGGGATGTGGTCATCAAGGACACCATCATCTACGGAAGCCTGGTGGACGGGCTGGTCCTCCACCGGTTTGTCTCCAACGCCACCATCACCGGGACGTCCTCCTCCGGGAATGCCGTGGACGGATTCAGCATCGGACGGTCCACCGAAACCATCAGCTTCGAGAACATCCAGGCCAGGGAGAACGGCCGCAATGGTCTCTCCATGGACGGCAGGCCGCTGGCCGACGGGCCCAACGCGGTCGGAACCGCCGTGGACGGCTACGGCGCAAACCAGGTCAGCGGGGGCTCGTTTGAGAAGAATGCCAGGTACGGGATCGAGGTGGTGGGCGGTGCCGGCCTGACCATCCGGAACAACTGGCTCGCCCGGAACGAGGTGGGCATTGTCGCCACGGACGGTGCCACGGACGTGACCATCGCCAACAACACGCTGCTTGACCAGAACAGGCAGGCCGTAGCCGTACGGGAGGCGGGATCCAGGGCAGAGGTCACTGGCAACACCATCACCGGTGGGGATACTGGTATTTACGTCCGGGATGCAGGCGCCGTCGTGAAGGAGAACACCCTGAGCAACATTTCCAACCACGGCATCACCTTGCTGGGCGATGTCCAAGAAACCAGTGTCGAGGGCAATTACGTTGCGGGAAACGGGTCAACCGCCATCTGGGCTGAGGCGTCAGCAGGCGCCCTGCTGGGAGAAAACGACATCCTGGCCTGGGTGCCTGCCTACACTGTGGAACGGGTGGTGAAATCGGTCTTCCAGCCGCTGACCTTCATCTGGTTCCTTCTGGGGGCGCTGTTGCTCGTGACTGCCGCAGCCCGCGGCAAAAACGCCGAACGTGTCCTCCGCAGCCCCTACGCCGACCACGTGCCGCTGACCTCGCTCAGCAGGGGAGTGGTGCCGTATGACGATGTGAGGCAACTGCAGTGACGGGCCGCAGGCTGGAGCCCGGCGTCTGGATCGCCCTCGTCTCGATGCTGCTGGTCACCCTGGTGGTTGTCTTCGCGGTGGTCAGCTTCCAGGATGCCGCGCCCAAAACTGATACTGCACCGTCCCCCGGACCGCCTGAAGGGACTGCAGGTCCTCCGGGCGGAGCCGGCGGCCCGGCGCCGGTTTCGCCTGACTGCCCCGCGCCAACCCTGACCGTGGCTACGGCGGCCGAACTGACAGCAGCCCTGGCTGCGCCGCAGCCCGGTGCCGTCATTCTCCTCGCCGACGGCGTGTACGTGGGCAACTTCGTGGGATCCGGCACAGGCACCGCCGAACAGCCCATCACGCTGTGCGGCGGAAAGGGTGCAGTGCTCGACGGCGGCGGCCCGGAGGACGGTTACGTCCTGCACCTGGACCGGGCGTCCTATTGGACGGTGCAGGGCTTCACCGTGCGGAACGGGCAGAAAGGGGTGATGCTCGATGAAACCACCAACTCACTCATCCAGGGCCTGGCGGTTCAGGGCACCGGTGACGAAGGAATCCACCTGCGCCGGTTCAGCTCAGACAACCGGGTGGTGGGCAACACGGTGACCGGCGCCGGACTGCGGAAACCCAAGTTCGGCGAAGGGATCTACATCGGCACCGCCGAGAGCAACTGGTGCGACATCGCGGCCTGCGAACCGGACAAAAGCGACCGCAACGAAATCCGGGGCAACATCATCTCGGGCACCACTGCGGAAAGTGTCGACATCAAGGAAGGAACCTCGGACGGGGTCCTGATCGGCAACAACTTTGAAGGTTCATCCATCCAGGAGGCCGACTCCTGGGTTGATGTCAAAGGCAAGGGCTGGCGGATAGAAAGGAACACTGGCAAGAACTCGCCCTTGGATGGGTTCCAAACACACGAGATCCTCGACGGCTGGGGCACCGGGAACGTCTTCCGGGAGAACACCGCCGAAGTCAACGGTCCCGGGTTTGGATACTCCTTGAAACCGGTGCGCGACAACGTGGTCGAGTGCAGCAACACTGCCTCCCGGGCGGAGCAGGGACTCTCCAACCTGCCCTGCACCAACTAGGGACGTCCCCGGAACCGGGAAGTCTGCTCAAACCTCACCTGACAACAAGGGAACGAGAAACCAATGAACCACCTTGAGTCCTCCAGCGCGCCCAAAATCACCGTCATAGGTACCGGGTACCTCGGCGCAACACACGCAATCTGCATGGCGATCATGGGCTTTGACGTCCTTGGTTGTGACGTGGACACCCACAAAATCGACCAGCTCCGGGCGGGTAAGGTGCCCTTTTACGAACCGGGGCTGCCGGAGAAGCTCCAGGAGGCCTTGGCCTCCGGCCGGCTGAAGTTCACCACCGACCTGGATGACGTGGCCGAATTCGGCGACGTTCACTTCATCTGCGTTGGCACCCCCCAGGCCCCCAACTCGTCTGCGGCAAACCTCAGCTACGTGGAGTCGGCGTTCTCCGGGCTCGCCGCCCGGATCGGGCGCAAGGCACTCCTGGTGGGCAAATCGACAGTTCCCATCGGCACCGCAGAACGGCTCACAGCCCTGGTTGCGGGCATCTCCCCGCTGGGCGCCGAACTGGAACTCGCCTGGAACCCGGAATTCCTCCGCGAGGGTTTCGCGGTCCAGGACACCCTGCACCCGGACCGCCTGGTGTTCGGTGTGAGATCGCCGTGGGCCGAGGACATGCTTCGGCGCGCTTTCAAGCCACTGCTCGACGACGGGACGCCGCTGATCGTCGCGGACCTCGCCACCGCGGAACTGGTCAAGGTGGCCGCCAATTCGTTCCTGGCCACCAAGATCTCCTTCATCAACGCCATGGCAGAGGTTTGTGAGGCCACGTCGGCGGACGTCAGCCTGCTGGCGTCAGCCCTGAGCCTGGATGACCGGATCGGGGGCAGGTTCCTCAAACCAGGGCTTGGCTTCGGCGGCGGTTGCCTTCCCAAGGACATCAGGGCCTTCAAGCACCGCGCCGAGGAGCTCGGTGTGGGACAGGCCGTCAGCTTCCTGGGCGAGGTGGACTCCATCAACAACCGCCGCCGCGTACGCACCGTGGACCTGGTGCGGGAGCTGGCCGGCGGGGATCTTGCGGGGGTGAAGGTCGCCGCTCTCGGTGCTGCCTTCAAACCCAATTCCGACGACGTCCGCGATGCCCCGGCACTGGACGTTGCACGGATGCTCTACCTTGAGGGAGCCATAGTTTCTGTCTACGATCCGGAAGCCAACAGCAACGCCCACCGGCTGTACCCGGACCTGAACTATGTGCGCAGCCTGGCTGCCGCCGTGGAGCAGGCCGACGTGGTGGCACTGCTGACCGAATGGGAGGAGTTCCGCGCGGCTGACCCGGACGATCTGGGCATACTGGTCCGCCACCGCCGCATCGTGGACGGAAGGCACGCGCTCGATCCGGAGCGCTACACGTCGCGGGGCTGGGACTACCGGGCACTGGGGCGTCCTTACCAGCCGAGCATGGCAACCGCCGTCGGGCCTGTCCAGGACAACGCGGCGTAACTGACGCCCTCCACGGGGCAGTCCCAGGAAGTCCGGGCCGTTGGCGGCGCGCTGTCAGCGCGGCGGCCAGCGGTCCGGGCGCCCTGAGTATCTTGGGCCCTCCGGCCAGGCAGTCCGCCGCGGGGCAGGGTTCAGCCGGGCGGCTTCAGTCGAGCAGTGCTGACACGGCCGTGCCCAGGCGGATCCTGCCCACCGGCTGGCCGCCGCCCATCACGGGGCTGACCACTTTTTCCAGGACGCTGGAGACGCCGGGGATGTCCACGGCCCCTGCTGCGGCGAGCATGGTCAGGCCCACCAGGGACGTGGCACGGATGTTGCCGTCCAGAATTTTCACGGCGATTGATACGCCCTGCGGGGTGGCCATGGCCAGCACGCCCTCTGCTCCGATCTTGGCGATGATTCCGAGTTCGTCCATGACCACGGTGTTGTCCTCGCCGCGGCCCTGGACTGCCCAAGGGTAATCCAGCATGGATGTGGCGATGGTGGCTGCGCGGGCGTTGGAGTTCTTGTCGCCCGGCGCTTTGGCCAGCATGGAGAAGGCGCGTGCCAGGCCGGTCAGGGACACGGCGGCTACCGGCGCGCCGCAGCCATCAATCCCCAGGTGCGCGATCCGTTCCCCTGTGTACTCCTCGATCACGCTGCGAACGCGCTGCTGCAGGGGGTGGTTCGGCTCCAGGTAACTGTGCGTGTCCCAGCCGTTTTCGGTACAGGCCCACAGGAACGCCGCGTGCTTCCCGGAGCAGTTGAAGGCCAGCTTCGATTTGCCCCGTTCGGAGCGCACCAGCCAGTTGCGGGCTGTTTCGTCATACGGCCAGGCGGCCGGGCACTGGAGGTGTTCCTCGGTGACGCCTGCGGCCTTCAGCATTCCCTCCGCCACGTCCATGTGGTCCAGGGATCCCACGTGGCTGCCGCACGCCAGGGCCACCTGGGCGCCGCGCAGCGGAACGCCGGACTGCATGGAAGCCAGTGCCTGAAGCGGCTTCAGGGCGGACCGGGCGAAGATCGGGGTGGTGATGTCACCCAGTTCGGTCACTACCGTGCCGTCGGCGGCCAGCAGCACGGCGGAGCCGATATGCCGGGACTCCACAAAGCCGCTGCGTTCGATGACGGCAAGTTCGACGGCGGAGTCCACAGTGAAGGTGGCATGCGGGTTGTGCGGCATGAAGCCAGTCTAGGTGCCGGGCCGCACAATCCCCGGCTACTCCACGGTGACCATGACCGACTGCCAGCCGGATGCGCCGTCCGGCACCGGATCGGCCCGCTGGTCCGTCTGCACGTCGCCGGTCCCGTCCGTGGCGCGGACCTTGATGTAGTGCGGTCCGGGCGTGGCCTCCCAGTCGAAGGACCACTGGCGCCAGGTGATGAGGGACGCCTCGGTGGACAGGACCGCCTCGGCCCAAGGGTTGCTGTCGATCTGGACTTCCACCTTGGTGATGCCGCGGGTCTGGGCCCAAGCCGTGCCGCCGATCGCCACGCGGCCGGCAGGCACCTTGGCGAAGGATTTGGGGACTTCCACGCGGGCCATGGTCTTGATCGGGCCGCGCTCGGACCAGCCACGCTGCGTCCAGTAGGCCTTGCTGTCCGCGAACCTGGTGACTTCCAGGTCCACCACCCACTTGGTGGCCGAAACGAACCCGTACAGCCCGGGCACCACCATGCGCACCGGATACCCGTGCTCCAACGGGAGGGGCTCCCCGTTCATGCCGATCGCGAGCATGGCGTCGCGGTCATCCTGCAGGACTTCGAGCGGCGTGGACGCGCTGAAACCGTCGATCGACGTCGAAAGCACCATGTCCGCTCCGTCTTTGGGGCGGGCCCGCTTGAGGACCTCCCGGATGGGCAGCCCGAGCCATTTGGCGTTCCCGGCAAGATTTCCGCCCACCGGGTTGGACACGCAGGTGAGTGTCACGTGCGATTCGATGAGGTCGGCGTCGAGCAGGTCCTGGAAGGTGAGGCGGACCTCCTCCTCCACCAGGCCGTGGATGCGGAGTTCCCAGTCATCCACGTTGATTTCAGGAACGCTCAGGGCGGTGTCGATCCGGTAGAAGTCGCCGTTGGGGGTGATCCACGGCGTGACGCCGGGAGCAGGGGACTGGACGCCGGCCGGCACCGCGGCGGCGGGCTTCACAGGGGCAGGCAACTGCAGGGCCTCCCGGGCCTGGGCGATGTTGCTGCGGGCGGCGCTGAGCAGGCGTCCGCCGGTGGCAGCGATCCCGGCCCCGATTGCGGTAACTCCTGCAGCGGCGAAGAAGCGGCGCCGGCTGGTGG
>NZ_QAIQ01000285.1 GCF_003061105.1 Arthrobacter sp. HMWF013 | reverse complement strand
GATTACGCCGCCAAAATCCCCATGCCGGAATGGCTCGGAAATCCGGACTTCCACCTGAGCCACCGGGCCAAGCTGGTCCACAAGGAACCGAAGTTCTACAAGGAAGTATTTCCGGACGCTGACGTGGACCTCGACTACCTTTGGCCCGAGCCCAAGCACGAGTTCTATCCCGCGGAACCAGAGGGCGATGTCCTCTGGATCCTCCGCGACCCCCACGCCGAGATCGATCCCCAAACGTTGGACACTGTGGCTCTGCCGCCGGTCCGCGGCCGCGCTGTGACTCCCGTCGCGGTCGAACCGGACGGCTACTCCCCCGTCTACGTCGACGACGGATCGCGCCGCCCGTCCAAGCAGCCCCGCAAGCTTCCTCCCAAACAGCAGGTGAAAAAACCTACGCGGAAGCGCCAGGCCCAGGAGAACGCCTTCGCTACCCTGCCGGGCAAGACAGCCGTGGCGGTCATGTTCGAGGACGGCGCCAAGTTCGCTGTCGGCCAGGTGGTGGGCAGGCCCATCACGCTCGACGACGGCCGCTTCGGCCGCAACTTCACGGTCACCGAGGTGATTGACCGGTCCGCGTTCGATTACCCGGCACTCCTGCAGGATCCCCGCGTGTTCTTCCCGGTCCAGGCACCCTGACCACGTGAGCATTCTCCTGGCCGGCTGCGGCGATTTAGGCACCGAGGCGGGCCTGCGCTTTGCTGCCCTCGGCCATCGCGTCGTTGGCTGGCGCCGCTCCCCCGAGAAGCTGCCGGCCGCCATAGAAGGCGTTCCGGCTGATTTGAGTTCCGCCGACCTCCCGGCCATTCCGGCGGACACCACCGCCGTCGTCGTCGCCGTGGCGGCAGACTCACCCACCGAGGCGGCCTACCGGGCTGCCTACGTGGACGGGCTTTCGCACGTCCTGGACGCGTTGGTGCGCGACGGCGTGTGGCCGCGGCGGGTGCTGTTCGTGTCCTCTACTGCCGTCTACGGCGACGCCGCCGGCGGCTGGGTGGATGAAAGTACGACGCCGGCACCTGGCGGTTTCTCGGGGCGCATCATCCGGGAGGCGGAGGATCTCCTGCTCTCGCGGTTGCGCGGCACCGAGTCCGCGCCGGTCATTCTCCGGCTGGGCGGGATTTACGGTCCTGGGCGAACCAGGCTTATTGATCAGGTCCGCGGCGGGGCCGCGGTGATTCCCGATGAACCGCGTTACACCAACCGGATCCACCGGGACGATGCTGCGGCAGCGATCGTCCACCTCACCACCATGGAGTCCATGCCTGCACCGGTATACATAGGGGTGGACGACGATCCCGCGGACATGGGAGATGTACTTCGCTTCCTGGCCGCTGAGATGGATTATCCGGAACCTCCTGTTGGTCCGGCCGGCGAGGCCCGTGGCGGTAACAAGCGGGTGAGCAACGCCCTGCTCCGCGGGACAGGCTTCACCTTCGCTTTCCCGTCCTTCCGCGAAGGCTACCGGGAAGTCTTGGCCGGCACCGGAGTCCGCCACCCGTAGGCTGGGGCAAGGCAGAGTACTGATCCTGGCAGACGAGGAGCACGGTGGATTTCCAGCACATCATTGAGGCCGTGGGCAAATACATGGACTTCGCCGGGGTGGCCGTGATGGTCATCGGCGCCATTGTCTCCATTCCCATGGCTGTGCGCGGCTATCAGCCACGCAAGCTCCCCGCCGGGGCTGAGAAACTGACCGTCTACCGCGCCTATCGGCAACTGCTGGGGCGGTCCATCCTGTTGGGCCTTGAGCTTCTCGTGGCGGCCGACATCATCCGCACAGTCGCAGTAACGCCCACCTTCGAGAGCGTGGGCGTGCTGGCCATTATCGTGCTGATCCGAACCTTCCTGAGCTTCTCGCTGGAGCTCGAAATCACCGGCCGCTGGCCGTGGCAGAAGGAGTCTGACTCAGGAGCAGAGTCTGACTCAGGAGAATCTGCCGAGCCCGCGCGGGCAGGTTCCTAAAGGCTACTTGGCGTGGCCGCAGGGTTATCCACAGCCGCAGGTTATCCACATAGGCCTGTAGCTTCGGGGTTTTTGTCAGTGCCCGGCGGGATGATGTGGGTATGGGAAACAGGGCAGTGGTTGAGGCGGCGGAGGCTGTTTGTGCCTCCGCCGCCTTGCTGCTCGCTGCTGCCAGGCGTGGCGCGGATTCTGCTGGGCTGGCGGGGCCTGGCGGCCTCACGGGGTCCGCTAGGTGTCCCGGGACCGCGGACTCTGTCGGGCTCACAGGGTCCGCTGATGATTCCGCCGGGCTGGTGGGGTCTGCTGATTCTGCCGGGGCCGCCAGGTGTGCTGATGGTGATCCGTTGCGCCGGGAGGCTGACGGCTGGCTGGATACGCTGGCCCTGACTACTCGGATCAATGCGCAGGTCGCCGCCGTCACCGTCCACGCAGCGGCGGGCTACGCAGGCACGGCCCAGGCTCTGGCGGCTCCTGATGTCTCTGATCGGGCCCAGGAGATGGCGGTCGTGGCCGAGGTCGCGTGCGCCCTGACGGTCGGTGAACGGACCGCCGGGGCCCTGCTGGCCGAATCCCTGACACTGACGACTGATTTGCCGTTGACCCTGTCCGCACTGACGGCGGGTTCGCTGTCGTG
>NZ_QAIQ01000284.1 GCF_003061105.1 Arthrobacter sp. HMWF013 | reverse complement strand
CCACCGGACCGGCCGGCGCTGTGACTCCGCCGGTGGCTGGTGTTGAGTCAGCGGCCGAACCGGCTGCTGCTCCGCCTGTTTCCGCACCGGCTGCTGCCCCGCCTGCGGCAACGTCATATTTCGTCCGGACCTTCCAATACCGGCCGGCCGGGACGATCAGCAGGGCAGCGAGGCCCAGCAGGGCACCGGCGACGACGGCGAGGACGGGGAACGCGGTGACGCTCACTTCGGCGCCTCCCCCGGTGATCCCGGTTGCGGCGGCGATGGATCCCTGGGCGGCGGCCAAGGGATCGGCCAGCACCGTGGCGGCCGCGGTGATGATTCCGGCGGCGGCCAGGATGATGATCGCGGTAATGAGGACCCGGGCGATCTTGCCCGCGATGGACGCGGCAAGTCCCCCGGCCAGCGCCACCACAGCCAGGGCTGTCACCGCGGTGGCTGCCTTGCTGCCCTGGACCGGGAGGGTGTTCTGGCCGCCGGCCTGGCCCAGCTGGTCCGGGTCCAGGTTCACGGTGATCCAGGTTTGGGTGGTGGCGCCGAAAACGGCGAGGGCCAGCACCGCAATCAGCAGGACAAGGGTGGGTTTCCGCGCCCAGACCGGCGTCATTCGGCTGCCTGGCTTCCCTCGGCTATCTGGCTGTCCCCGGCGGCGGGGGCGCCGCCGTCGGGCAGTGACTCCACGGAAATATTGTGCAGCGATCCGGCAGTATGGACGGCGCGCAGCGGAGCTGCCGCCTTGTTCACGGTCTCCAGCGCTTCGGTGGGGTTGACCGAATCGGCCACGATACCGCCGCCGGCCTGGACGTAGGCGCGTCCCTCCCGCAGGAGGGCTGAACGGATGGCGATGGCCATGTCCATGTCGCCCGCGAAATCGAGATAGCCCACGACGCCGCCGTAGATGCCGCGGCGGTGCGGTTCAAGCTCGTCCAGCAGCCGGAGGGCACGCGGTTTCGGGGCCCCGGAAAGGGTTCCTGCCGGGAACGTCGCTTTGAGGACGTCGTATGCCTTTGCCGTCGGCGCCAGTTTTCCCACGACTGTGGAGACGAGGTGCATGATGTGGCTGAACCGCTCCACCTCCATGAACTGGGTGACATCCACGGTTCCGGCGACGCACACCTTGGAGAGGTCGTTGCGGGACAAGTCCACCAGCATCAGGTGCTCCGCGCGCTCTTTCTGGTCCGCCAGGAGTTCCTCGGCCAGGGCCTTGTCCGCCTCAACGGTTTTGCCGCGGGGACGTGAGCCCGCGATCGGGTGGGTGATGACTTCTTCCCCGGTCACCGTGACAAGCGCTTCGGGGGACGAACCGACGATCGAGTATTCCCGGCCGTCGGCGTCTTCGAGGCTGAAGATGTACATGTACGGGCTGGGGTTGGTGTTGCGCAGCACCCGGTATACGTCCAGCGGCGAGGCACCGCACTCCATTTCGAAGCGGCGCGAGATCACCACCTGGAAAACCTCGCCGTCCACTATGGCTTCCTTGCCACGGTCCAGGGCTGCCAGGTAGGCCGGCTCGTCCCAGCGTTCCTGGACGCTGGAGGCAAAGTCCAGGGCGGCGGGTTCCAGTACGGAAACGGGCTGCGCCACCGGCGTGCTGATCCGCGTGAGGAGGGCTTTGACCCGTGCCACGGCGTCGTGCCAGGCGTCATCCACCCGCTCTGAGCTGTTGTCAAAGTTGATGGCGTTGGCGATCAGCAGCACGGTGCCGTCATGGTTATCGTGCACGGCCATGTCGGTGACCAGGTTCAGCGCAAGTTCGGGCAGGTGGAGGTCATCTTCCGGTGGGCTGGTGAGCCGTTCCCAGTGCCGTACCGTCTCCCACCCCAGGAAGCCCACCAGACCGGAGGTGAACGGCGGCAGGCCGTCAAACCGGCTGGTCCGAAGTGCCTCGATGGTGTCCCGGATGGCGTCCACGGGGTTCCCGTCCAGGGGCACGCCGGCGGGAGGCTCACCGAGCCAGTGCGCCTGGCCGTCCTTGGTGGTCAAAGTGGCGCGGGACTTCGCGCCGATGAAGGAATAGCGGGACCACGTGCCGCCCACGGCCGCGGATTCCATGAGGAACGTTCCGGGCTGGCCC
>NZ_QAIQ01000024.1 GCF_003061105.1 Arthrobacter sp. HMWF013 | reverse complement strand
GTCCGGCGCTATGAAGCTGCAGGCGCGGTAGTCTCCCGCCTCAGCACCCCGCAGGGCGCCAGCCACGACGGGCCGCTCCCCGAGCGCCCGTTCCTGGTCGCAGCGGTCGACGACGGCCAGCCCGGCTGGGAGGCCCTGCTGGAGAGGTGCCGCACCACCGGCATCCCGGTCGCCGTCGAACCTGCCGCCGGCCCCGCGGGCCACGTCACCCTGGTGGGTGGCGGCCCCGGAACCACTGAACTGCTGACCGTGGCAGCCGTGAAGGCACTCCGCGATGCCGACGTCGTCTTCTATGACCGGCTGGCCCCCTACCAGGAGCTGCCGTCCCTGACCTCGGCCGAGCTGATCGACGTCGGCAAGAAGCCCGGCCACCACAAAGTCAGCCAGACCGATATCGAGAAGCTGATGGTTGCCTCCGCCCTGGAAGGCAACAACGTGGTCCGGCTCAAGGGCGGCGATCCCTACGTCTTCGGCCGCGGCGGCGAAGAAGTGGCGTCCTGTGTTGCGGCGGGCGTCCCCGTCCGCGTGATCTCCGGTGTCACCAGCGCCATCTCGGTGCCGGCTGCGGCCGGTATTCCGGTGACCCACCGCGAAGTAAGCCACATGTTCACCGTGGTCTCCGGGCACGCCCCGCTGACCCACAAGGAGCACACCCACCTGGCCGGGCTGGGCGGCACCATCGTTGTCCTGATGGGCATCGGAACCCTGCACCAGCTCGCAGCCGGGCTCCGCAAGGCGGGAATGCGCAACGACATGCCCATGGCCGTCGTCGAACGCGGCTACCGTCCGGGGCAGCGCACCACCATCGCGGATCTGGGCACCATCACGTCCGCCGCAGCCGGCTGCAGCAACCCCGCTGTGCTGGTCATCGGCGAGGTGGTTCGCGTGGCTGAGGCCAACCGCGGGCATGCCGAGGCCGCCGCCGACCTGGACCGGCTGGCGGCCTCGCTGCTGGGCTCGTGAAAGGATTGACCCCCATGAACGCACTCGCACCGACCGAAGCTCCCGGGGCTCCCCCGGCCCAGACTGAGGAAGCGTCCGGGCGGGAGTCCGCGGATTCGCCACTTGAGGGTTTCCGCATCGGCGTCACCTCCCACCGGCGCTCCCAGGACCTGATCGAGGCCCTGGAACGCCGCGGCGCCGAGGTGCTGCACGCCCCCGCACTGAAGATCGCCCCGGTGCAGGAGGACATCCGCCTCATTGAGGACACCAAGGCAGTCATCGCCGCCAAACCCGACCTGTGCATCGCCACCACCGCTTACGGCATGCGCCGCTGGTGTGAAGCGGCGGACTCCTTCGGGATCGGTGAGCAGCTGCTGGAAACCCTTGGAAACTGCCGGATGTTCGTCCGCGGACCCAAAGCCCGTGGTGCCGTACGCGCGGCGGGCCTTGCCGACGTCGGGATCAGCAGCGACGAAACC
>NZ_QAIQ01000283.1 GCF_003061105.1 Arthrobacter sp. HMWF013 | reverse complement strand
TTGGTATCAACAAACTTGGCACACTATTGAGTTCTCAAACAACAGACACATTCGAATAGTCCCGAAACAATTCATTTCAATGAATTCTTATTTCGTATTTCTTCGCTGCGATGTTTCTAGCTTATTTCATCCTTATTCACTTTGCAAATCCGGGTTATTTTCCCGATATTCACCTGGTGGAATGAATCCGCCCAGCCAAAAGTGAAGCTTTTCATCATTTACGTGCTGTGCACATGAAGAATTGCTTCTCTTGTGAAGGGGGTTTGTCGCCACTCAGCGGCGGCGACTCAGAAAACAATACACGCTCCCCCGCGGCCGTGCAAATCGGCTTCGGAGGAGCGTGCAAAGGGACTCGGAAAGGGCTACGGAACCAGTACTTCCACCGTGGCGAGGTTCTTCTTGCCGCGGCGCAGAAGAAGGTACTGGCCATGCAGCAGCTCGGACTCAGAGATGACCGCCTCAGGATCTGAGACCTTCTCGTTGTTGACGTAGGCCCCGCCTTCACCGACGGTCCGCCGGGCTGCGGACTTACTTTCGGAGAGACCGGATGCCACCAACAGGTCCACAATGCCCAGGCCGTCCACCAGGACGCGTGCCGACGGAAGTTCGGACGTGGCTGCTTCAAGCGTCGGCTTGTCCAGTGCGGCGAGGTCTCCATTGCCGAAGAGCGCAGCGGAGGCGGCGATGACCTTCTCTGTTGCCTCCACCCCGTGCACCAGGGACGTCACTTGGTACGCCAGCTTCCGCTGGCCCTCGCGGGCAAACGGACGTTCGGCCACGGACGTGCCCAAAGCTTCGATCTCGGCCCGGCTCAGGAAGGTGAATACCTTGAGCCTGTCCACAACGTCAGCATCAGCGGTGTTGAGCCAGAACTGGTAGAAGGCGTACGGGCTGCACATGCCGGCGTCGAGCCAGATGGCGTTGCCTTCACTCTTGCCGAATTTGGTGCCGTCCGAGTTGGTGATCAGGGGCGTGCCCAGGGCGTGGACGGTCTTGCCCTCCACCTTGCGGATGAGTTCCGTGCCGCTGGTGAGGTTGCCCCACTGGTCCGAGCCGCCGGTCTGCAGGACGCAGTCATAGTCACGGAAGAGCTGGAGGTAATCCATGCCCTGCAGGATCTGGTAGCTGAACTCGGTGTAGCTGATGCCCTCATCCGAACTCAGCCTGGAGGCAACAGCATCCTTGCGGAGCATTGTGCCGACGCGGTAGTGCTTTCCGATTTCGCGCAGGAAGTCGATGGCGCTCAGCGGTGCGGTCCAGTCGAGGTTGTTGACCATGCGCGCCGCGCTGGGGCCCTCGAAGCTCAGGAACCGGCGGACCTGCGCCTGCAGGTAACCCACCCATTCGTTGACCGTGTCCTTGGTATTGAGGGTGCGTTCCGCCGTCGGACGCGGATCACCGATCAGCCCCGTGGAGCCACCCACCAGACCCAGCGGCTTGTGGCCTGCCAGCTGGAGGCGGCGCATCAGGAGGAGCTGGACCAGGTTCCCCAGGTGCAGGCTCGGCGCTGTGGGATCGAACCCGCAGTAATAGGTGAACGGCTCACCGGCGAGGAGCTTTTCCAGTTCCTCTTCATCCGTGGACACGTGGACAAGACCACGCCACTTCAGTTCCTGCCACACGTTGGCGAAGGTGGGATCGTTCTGCTGGGATTCGAGATCGTTGAGTTCTGGCACGACTCTAAGTTAGCAGGATTGGGAACGCCCGGCGCCGAAACATACGGTACCGGGCGTCCACAGGAGGCTGCTCAGCTTAGTGTTCGATCCCCGCAGG
The DNA here is from genome assembly GCF_003061105.1 of Arthrobacter sp. HMWF013. Lineage (GTDB taxonomy): Bacteria > Actinomycetota > Actinomycetes > Actinomycetales > Micrococcaceae > Arthrobacter. Next base: position 360 of record NZ_QAIQ01000283.1, on the reverse strand, counting down.
AATGCCGGCTGCAGCGATGAGCCGGAGCCGCTGGGTTGGCCTGGTCATGGCAACGTACAGGTCGCCGACCCGGCCGTGCTCGTGGTTGAGCATCATGGATGGCTCCAGGACCACCACGCCATCGAACTCCAGGCCCTTGGCCTCGCGCGGGCTGATGACCACGATGTCCTGTTCGTAGCTGCCGGCACCGCTGCCGATGCGCCTGCCGTACACCGCACGAAGTGCTGCAGTTGCCTGCGGGAGGAGGTCGCCGTCGGCAATAACGGCCAGAAGGCCGCCGTCGAGCGCGTCCAGTTCTTCCGGGAGCACCTCCACCAGGCGGCTGACAACAGCCCCGTCAGCAACCTTGTCGATAAGGGG
>NZ_QAIQ01000282.1 GCF_003061105.1 Arthrobacter sp. HMWF013 | reverse complement strand
CCCCAAAGGTTCCACTTGCGCTCCCGCGCGTCGGCATCGAACGATGGGAACCGTTCGTAATCCTCGGCGTCCATCACGTTGGAGAACCTCAGCCCGGTGATGCTCAGCTCGGGATCCCACCGGGTCAGCTGGATGGCCATCTGCTCCTCGAGGTGCTTCACCAGCGAGTAGGTGCTCTCAGGCCGGGCCGGATATTCCTCATCCACAGGAATGTAGGGCGGATCATTGTCGAACGGCAGCCCCAGGACCGTCTCGCTCGAGGCGTAGACCACCCTCTTGATGCCGGCCCGCCGGCACGCCTGGAAGACGTGGTAGGTGGAGAGCATGTTGTTCTCGAAGGTGGCGGCGTCCGGAATGATGCCGGGTGCGGGGATGGCTCCCAGGTGGACCACGGCGTCGAATCCGGTGTGCCTGCTGTCAAGGCTGAGGAGCACATCGAGCACCTGGCCGTAATCGCGCAGATCCACGATTGCCAGGCCCGGGTTCCTGTCCCCGGTGCGGTCCAGGTTCATGACCTGGTGGCCGTCGTCCGTGAGCCTGCGGACCACGTGGCGCCCGAGTTTTCCGCTTCCGCCTGTTACTGCAATCCTCATCACGCCACTCCTTCTGCAAGAAACTTTTCGACGGCGGCAATGGCCCGCTCGGTGATCGCCCCGGGTTCGCCGCTGCCGTCAACCGAGACCAGCATTCCCCGGCCAGCATAGACGGCCACGACCTCGTGCGTTTCGCGGTGGTAGAGGTCCAGGCGGTGCCGGAAGACCTCGATGGTGTCGTCCTTCCTCCCCTGCTCCTTGGCCCGCTGCAGCATCCGCTGTTCGAGTTCTGAATCCTGTGCACGGAGCTCCACCACGGCGTCGAGGCGCTGGCTCCGGGAGGCAAGCATGTTGTCCAGTTCAGTAACCTGCGTGGCAGTCCGGGGATACCCGTCAAGCAGGAACCCGGGCTCAAGATCCGACTCCTGGAGCCGGTCCTTGACCAGCGCATTGGTGAGCTCGTCCGGAACAAAGGCGCCGTCGTCGAGGTACTTGGCCGCCTCCACCCCCAACGGTGTTTCCTGGCTGACATTGGTCCGGAAGATGTCACCCGTGGACACTGTGGGGATGCTGAAATGCCGCGCGATATGCACCGCCTGGGTGCCTTTTCCCGATCCGGGCGGCCCGATGATGAGCAGTCTGGTCATGTTCTGTCCCTCCGCGGCGTCATAGCCGGCTGGTTTCGGGTCCGTCGCCGGCAGCGCCAACGTGTGCTTCATTCTGCCTATAAGCCTCACACAACACCAGCCTCCCGGAGGCCCCGGGCCGCGGCGACTTATTGCATTTCAGGCACCTCCGGCCTGTATATTATTCTGGATATCGGTTTAGCAGCAGGCCGTTGGAGAGTTCGTCCGAACCAGCGACCTTCGCGTTTTCCTGCCTCTGCGGTGGGTTGCGGGGTGTTGCGGGCTCGTTTTGACCTGAGCGAATGGCACCAAGAACCGTGGCCGGCGAGTCAACTGCAAATACAGCTACATCAATCACCGAGCACCTGCATGAGGAACTTCTCAACAGCGCCGATGTTGAGGAGTTCCTGAACGAGCTCGCTCGCGTTGCCGTCCGGAATCTATCGGCTCCCGCTGACGAAGTGCTGTGTGGCATCGCCCTCCTTCGCGAGCGCAAGGCAGCCACCGTTGCCAGCAGCGGACCTGCTGCCCTGGCCCTCAGCCGGATCGAATACCGGTCCAGCGAAAGCCCCGGCATGGCTGCCTCACAGGACCAGGTGAGCGTCCTCATCGCCGACGTCGTCGAGGACACGCGCTGGCCCGAATACTCTGAAGCGGTCACCAGCCAGGGAATCCGCTCTGTCCTGGCCATTCCCTTCCAGCTCCAGGGCGAAACCAAAGCGGCCCTGCTCCTGTATTCGCCGCGTCCCCGCCGCTTCGAAGGCCGCACCCTGGAATCCGCAGAGGACTTCGTGCGCCAGACGTCCCTGGCGTTGCGGCTTGCCGTCCGCTTCGCCCATTACAGCGACACTGCGGCGAACCTGCGGGCCACCCTGGAGTCCCGCACGGTGATCGACATGGCGGTGGGCATCATCATGGCGCAGAACCGGTGCAGCCAGCAGGAAGCCTTCGACCTCCTGAGGGCGGCGTCAAGCACCCGGAATTCAAAGCTGCATAAGGTGGCGGCCTCCGTGGTCAGCGCGCTGGGCCAGGGCCCCGTCCGGACACATTACGACGGGTGAGGCCAGGGAGGCCCCTGCCAGCCCGTACACTGGTTCAAAGCCGGCTCCGGGGGTCCCACATGGAAACAAAACTTGTCTGCCTGGTCATTGAGGACGACGACGACATCCGCATGCTGGTCACAGTGGTGCTGACCCGTGCCGGGTTTGACGTCCGCGCAGTGGCAAACGGCGCCGAGGGCATCGTTGCGGCGGCAGATCCCTCAGTTTCACTCATCACCCTGGACCTGGGCCTGCCTGACATGGATGGTCATATCGCCGCCCGTGCCATCCGCGCCCTCAGCAAGGCTCCCCTGCTTTTCCTCACCGCCAGGTCAGAAGAAGATGAGATCCTCGCCGGGATGGCGTCCGGCGCGGCCGCCTACCTGACCAAGCCTTTCCATCCCAAGGAACTGCAGGAACTCGCGCTCAGGCTGTGCCCGCCGGCCCCGGCCCGCCAGGAGCCTGCCCGCAAGGATCCGGCCTCGCGCCAGGTTCAGTAAGAGGCTCAGGTGACCTGGTCAGCCTCAGGCGGCTGACCGACGTCGGACCCCGCCACCACCGCGATGGCCCCCAGGAGCAGCGCCGCGTTGGCCCAGAAGATGCCCAGGACCCCCAGCGGCGCGGCGAACGAACCGACGGCGATGGGCAGCGTGATCTGCGCCAGCCGGTTGACCGTTATCCGCAGCCCCAGGACGGCGCCGTGGCTCGATGATGCGGTCAGCGCAATCACCCAGGCCATGGTCAGAGGCTGGGGAATGCCCAGCCCCAGGCCCAGGCCGATCATCACGGCAATAGCTCCGTAAGGACCCACCAGCGGCAGGGCGGCCAGGGACAGGACTGCCGCCCCAATGGACACCAGCAGCATCGCCTTCCGGCCAAAGCGTCCGATCAGCCGGGTCAGGCCAACCCTGCTCGCCACGGAGACTGCAGCGCGGAGGGCAAGGAGCATTCCGACGACGGCGGCGCTGACGTTCTGTTGCGTCGCCCAGACCGGAACGAACGCGTACATCAGGTCCACGGTCACCAGCACGGCGCCGCTGACCACCAGGGAACGCCACAATCCCGGCGCCTTCAGGACACTGGCCACACTGACGGGCTCCGGCGCGATCCTGTGCCTGCCCTTACGCAGGCCGGCGTCCGTGCGTCGGAGGAAAAAGTACGCCGGCGTGGCCAGCGCGGTGAAGACCAGGCAGACGATCAGGCCCAGGCTGGTATCAGGCTGGGCCCCTGCCGGTGCACCCAGCGTGGCCACGAGGGTCACTGCCGGCGGACCGATGAGCTGGCCGGTCGATGCGGCGGCAGTCAGGGTTCCGAACGCACTGTCAGTGGACCCATCTGCGCTGACGTGCGCCACAAACGCCTGCTGGCCCACCATCACCATCAGGTGCCCCAGCCCGATAATGACGCTGGCCGCGAGCAGCACGGGAAGTCCCCTGAAAGCCAGCATGGTGAAAGTTCCTCCGGCTGCGATCAGGAGCCCCGCAAATGCCATCACGGTGCCACCGAACCTGTCGGCAAACCTGCCTGCGGGCAAAGCGGTGAGCAGGGCGGGCAGGGCAAAACTCGATGCGAGGAAGCCCAGGAAGACGGGGTCAGCGCCTTCGGCGAGTGCCCGGTAGCCGATGATCAGCCGGATGCCCACCCACGAGGCCTGCGCCGAGACCGCCTGGGCGCTGAGGGCTGTGCGCCAGCCGCCCCTCACGCCCGAAGCGGAATTTCGTCCGCCCCGCCCAGGAGGCGGGTCAGATCCTCGATTCCGTCCCTGGCAGCCCTGTAGCGGGCGGGGTCCAGGTGGAAAACGGCGAGCTGCAGGGCATAGGCCAGGAGAACAGGAATCAGCTGGGTGCGGTATTCGCCGTCGTCCCCCCGCCGGGCGGTGATGAGATGGTCCGGGCTGGGGCGGAAGTGGTAGCCCGGCACGTCCGAGATCAGGATGGACTTGCCGCCCCTCCGTGCGGCCTCGGATACCAGCGCCGCAAGCTGGACAGGTGCTTCGCGGAGCGCGAAACCAATCAGGGTGCTGTTTTCGTCGAAGCTGACGAACCGCTCGGCCAGGTCCTTGGGTGCCGTCCCCAGCGTGACTGTTGTCAGGCCCAGCCGCCGCAGCCGGCGCGCCATCAGGTCACGGGTGGGCTTCTCGTCATCCCTCGAAAACAGGTAGATGGTCCGGGACCCGTGCAACGTCCTGGCCGCTGCGTCGAGGTCCTCCTGGGAGACGAAGTGCGGCAGCCGCTTCAATGCAACGATTTCGTCTGCCACAAAAGCGGACAGGTCGTAGCCGGTGTCGCCGCGCATGATGCCGCCGTGTTCCTCGTGGATCCGGGTCTCGTCCTTGCGCAGGTCATTGCGCAGGTCCGGGTAGCCGCGGTAGCCCAGCTTCTTTGCCAGGCGCACAACTGTTGATTCATGGGTTTTTGCCCGATCCGCTACCTCTGCGGCGGGAATTCCTGACATGTCGTCCCCCATCAGGACGTTCATGACGCGCTCCTCAGAAGCGCTGAGCTGGACCGTACTGCTGGCCACTACTGCTTTGAAACCCACTCTGGCTCTCCTTTGAGGTCCCTGTTTGCACAACTGTGATGCTTGACACTCTCTCACGGTCATGCAATCCTGTGCAAGGTTGCAAGATCGGTTTAGGGCCAATCCTGCTCCCCTTATCTCACCACTTTGCCGCAGAGAGGCGGACAACGAAGATGCAAACCCTCAACGCACCTGTTGCGCTTGAATGGACGGTGGCCTCAGCGGCCGTCGCCGGAGGGCTGGCCATGGCTGTGGTCGGCGCCGGCTACGGGCTGACGAACACCTCCGGCGTGGGGGCCGGATTCTTTCCCACGGTGGCCGGCACGCTCATGGCACTGGCCGGTGTCCTGTGGGCCATTCAACTGATGGCTGCCCGCCGGACAGCCGTTCCGGCCCATGTCACCGGTGACACGGTTGAATCGCTCCCGCCGCACCACGAGTCGGAATCGGCACTCGTTTCCCTGCTCGACGACGACAACAGTGACGAACCCGATGCTCCAGATTTCCCGGACCGCCAGGGATGGGCGCGCGTGGGGATCATCTCCGGCGCTATCCTCCTTGCCGCCCTGCTCCTCCCCCTCCTGGGCTACACGATCGTCATGACCCTCATGCTGGGAACCATCCTGTTTTTCGTCAGCAAACGGAAGCTCTGGATGGCCATCCTGGTGGCAGTCGGCGCCGCGCTGGCCTCGCGGCTGGTCTTCGAGGTCTGGCTGGGAACAGCCCTTCCGACGGCCAGCATTGAATTCCTCTCCGGACTGGGGCTGTAGCCGTGGGATTCGATCAGCTCCTGGGTGGCCTTGCCACCGTATTTACCCCTGAACACCTCCTGTTCGCCCTCCTTGGCTGTGTCCTTGGCATGCTGGTGGGCGTCCTCCCGGGCTTCGGGCCGGCAGCCGCTGTGTCATTGCTTATCCCGGTCACGTTCGGACTCGATGCCACCTCGGCCATCATCATGCTGGCCGCCATCCTCTACGGTGCGGCCTACGGCGGAACCACGACGGCGGTCCTGCTCCGGATTCCCGGCGAGGCCTCCTCGATCGCCACCACCCTTGACGGCTACCAGATGGCGAAGAAGGGACGCGGCGGACCGGCCCTGGTCATCGCCGCACTGGCGTCATTCGTCGGCGGGCTGATCGGCGTCATCGGCTTCGTGGTGGTGGCACCTTTCAGCAGGCTGGCACTGGAATTCGGCGCCCCTGAACTGTTCCTCGTGTCCCTCCTGGGCTTCGCGCTGATCACCAGCTTCGCCGGGTCCAACCCGGCAAAGGCACTGCTCAGCGCGGCGGCCGGACTCGCGATCGCCACGGTGGGCGTGGATTCCGGCGTCGGCATAGCCCGCTTCACCTTCGACATGCCCGAACTCTTCGACGGCCTGGGCCTGGTGGCAGTGGTCATGGGCGTCTTCGGCCTCAGCGAAGTCCTCGGCCAGGCGCAGAAAGGCCCGCTGGGCGTCCCCAGCCCGCTCAAGGTGGCCAGGCTCCTGCCCACCCGCACCGACCTGCAGCGTTCAGCGTTCCCGTCACTGCGCGGATCACTGATCGGCTTCTTCATGGGCCTGCTGCCGGGCTCCCCCGGTGCCGCCACCTCCCTGGCCTCCTACGCGGCGGAGAAGCGGATCTCCAAGCGCAGCAAGGAATTCGGCAAGGGCGCGGTGGAAGGCATCGCCGGGCCGGAAGCGGCCAACAATGCCCTGGCCGTCTCGTCCATGATCCCGCTGTTCACCCTGGGCATCCCCACCTCGGCAACAGTGGCCATCATGGCCGGCGCGTTCACCATGAACGGGCTCATCCCCGGGCCGCTGCTGTTCCGTGACAACCCTGACGTGGCCTGGGCCATCATTGCCAGCCTGATCGTGGGCAACCTGATCCTGCTGGTGCTCAACGTCCCGCTGGCCCGCGTCTGGATCGCCGTTCTGAAGGTCCCGTTCCACTACCTCATGGCCGCCATCCTGGCGTTTATGTTCCTGGGCACCTACTCCATCAACGGCAGCCCGTTCGACATCCTGATCATGCTGGGCGCAGGAATCCTGGGCTACATCTTCCAGCTCGTCAAAGTGCCCCTGACCCCGCTGGTCCTGGGACTGATCCTCGGCCCGCTGCTCGAAGAAAACTTCCAGCGGTCCCTGGCGCTCTCCCGCGGCGATTACGGCGTGTTCCTGGAAGGACCCATCAGCCTCACGCTGATCGGTGTCATTGTCCTGGCCATCCTGTTCGGCGCCGTCCGCCCCCTCATTGCTTCCATGCTGAAGAAAAAGACCACCACCCCCATCGCACCAAAGGAGCTTGCGAAATGAAGAAACTCACTGCACTGACCACCACCGCCCTCGCCGCATCCGTTGCCCTGGCCCTCACGGGCTGCGGCGGCACGGCCGGCAGCACCACCACCTCCGCCGCCGCCGACTTCCCGAAGGCCGGCTCAACCATCGAATGGATTGTCCCCTCCGCGGCCGGCGCTGGCAACGACATCCTGGCCCGCATCGTGGCGCCGGCCATGCAGGAGGACCTGGGTGCCAACGTCAAGGTGGTCAACAAGGAAGGTGGCAGCCAGGTGGTGGGCCTGAACTACGTTGCCCAGGCCAAGCCCGACGGCCTCACCTTCGGCAACACCAACATCCCCTCCATCCTGGGCCGCTACCTGGACCCGTCCAAGAAAGCGGCCTTCGACCGCAGCAGCTTCACGCCCATCGGTTCCTTCGCCACCAACTCCGTGGTGATCGGCGTCAACAAGGACAGCAAGTACAAGACCATCAAGGAACTGTTCGACGCCGTCAAGGCCGAACCCGGAAAAATCACCGTGGGAACCGACTCCCGGGCCGGCGATGACCACATCAACCTGCGCCTCCTGGAAAACGCGCTCGGCCTGGACTTCAACATCGTCCACTACAACAGCGGAGCCGACAAAGTGGCCGCGATCGTCTCCGGCGAAACCGACTTTGCCCTCGGTGGTGTGTCCAGCTTCTTCGGCCAGTACAAGTCCGGCGACATCAAGCTGCTGACAGTCATTGAGGACAGCCCCAGCTCCTTCGTCCCGGACGTCCCCACCATGAAGAGCTCCGGCTACGACGTCGATCCCATGGCCAGCAACTTCGCCCTCTCCGTCCCGTCCAAGACGCCCAAGGACGTTGTGGCGAAGCTCGAGTCCGCGCTGAAGAAGGCCGCCGAGACCCCTGCCGTGCAGGAAAAGCTCAAGGGCGCAGCCACCCAGCCCACCTGGGTCCCCGCCGCGGATGTCAGCAAGATGTGGGAAGAGCGCGAAACCCTCATCAAGCCGGTCATCGACGAACTCCTCAAGCAGCAGTAACCATGGACACCACCAGAAAGGCCGGCGACACCATGCAGGCAGAACAAAAGTCCCCGCCCTCCACGGCTGAGCTCGTGCGCCGCCTGGCAGCCATCCCGGCAGCCAACATCGGCGACGCCCAGGAGCGGATCGGTGTTGCCTCGGCACTCTCCCCCTCCTGGCCCGGTGCCAAGCTGGCCGGTCCCGCCTACACCGTGTGGACCCGCCCGGGCGACAACCTCTACATCCACAAGGCCCTGGACGATGCCCGGCCCGGTGACGTGATCGTGGTCAACGGCGGCGGGGACCAGTCCCGTGCCCTGATCGGCGACATGATCGGCATCCGGGCCAGGAACCTGGGGATTGCCGGCTTTGTGATCGACGGCGCAGTCCGCGACGCCGACGCCCTGGCGGAGTGCGGGCTGCCGGTCTTCGCCCGCTCCGTCACCCCCGCCGGACCCTACAAGTTCGGCCCCGGCCGCCTGCAGCTCCCGGTGGCGATTGACGGCGTCGTGGTTTCCCCGGGCGACATCGTGGTGGCGGACGCCGACGGTGTTGTGGTGGTCCGCCGCGAGGAAGCGGAACAGGTCCTGGCCGAGGCGGAAAAGATCGAGGCCAAGGAAGCAGCCAAGCGCATCGCTTTCGAGGGCGCCGCCGTCTGACCCGCTGACACCAGCAGACGCTGCTCCCGGCAAACGCTGGCCGGCTCCAACCACGGTTGGGGCCGGCCATTGCGTTGCCCGCTTCCACCCTTTCACAGGCTCAGCACATACTCGGCAAACCGGAGCGATAGCTTGGCTGCCTAGAAATGATGCATGACTCCTCTCAAGAACAAAGAACGTCATGGCGGCCGGGTACGGCGCGCCGTCGTCGCAGGGGCCGTTGCCCTCACGCTTTCAGCGGGAGGAGCCACCGCCTGGGCGCTGGACCGCTTTGTGGTCCAACACGTCGAAATCTCGGACGTTTCCGCCTACGAGGCCAGCCAGGCAGGTACGGGCGGGTCCGCGACCACAGCAAAAACCACCACAGAATCCACCACCACCGCCGTCACAACCGATACCTCTTACGTCTCCGACAGCTCAAACATCAACATCTCCACGGTGACCACAGGCAGCGGCGACAGCACCATCACCTACTACGTCGCCGACGTCGTGCTCAGTGATGCCACCACCCTCCAGTCAGCGTTCGCCGAGGACAGCTTCGGCGAGAACATCACCGAAACCACCTCGGCCATTGCCGAGGCCAACAACGCGATTTTCGCCATCAACGGCGATTACTACGGCTTCCGGGACACCGGCATTGTGATCCGCAACGGCGTGATCTTCCGCGATGAAGGCGCCCGCCAGGGCCTGGCCTTCTACGCCGACGGCACCGTGAAGGTGTACGACGAAACAGCAACCACCGCTGAACAGCTCCTCGCCGACGGCGTCTGGAACACCCTCTCCTTCGGCCCGTCCCTGCTGGACAACGGCGAGGTGGCCGAGGGCATCGAGGACGTGGAGGTGGACACCAACTTCGGCAACCACTCGATCCAGGGCGAGCAGCCGCGCACCGCCGTCGGCATCATCGACGAGAACCACCTCGTGTTTGTGGTGGTGGACGGGCGCAGCCCCGGCTACAGCGCCGGCGTCACCATGACCGGTCTGGCCGAGATCATGCAGGGCCTCGGTGCCACCACGGCGTACAACGTCGACGGCGGCGGATCATCCACCATGTACTTCAACGGCGAACTGGTCAACAACCCGCTGGGCGAGAACAAGGAACGCGGCACCTCCGACATCCTCTACATCGCAGGGTAGGGCCGTGATCATCCTGATCCCGGCCTATGAGCCGGACCAGCAACTGCCCGCCCTGATCCGCTCCATCCGCGACGCCGTACCGTGGGCCACCGTGGTGGTGGTGGATGACGGCAGCGGCCCGGAGTTCAAGGACATGTTCGACGGCGTCAAGGCCCTTGGGTGCCACGTGATCGGGTACGCCCGCAACCGGGGAAAGGGCTTCGCCCTCAAGACCGGCTTCGGGTTCATCGCGGACCACATCCCCGGACAGAATGTGGTCTGCGCGGACAGCGACGGCCAGCACACCATCGTGGACATTCTCCGCGTGGGGGCCGCGGTGAAGCCCGGCTCAGGAGCCATGGTGCTGGGGACCCGGAACTTCACCGGCAGCGTCCCGGCACGCAGCAAATTCGGCAACAACGCCACCCGCCTGCTGTTCACCCTGGCCACCGGCGAGCGCATATCCGATACCCAGACGGGCCTGCGCGGGTACCCGGCGGCCATGCTCCCGTGGCTTCGTTCAGTCCGCGGCGAGCGCTACGAGTACGAGCTGAACCTGCTGCTGGAAGCCAGGCAAAACGGATACGCGATCCACACCGTGGACATTGCCACCGTCTACCTTGACCACAATTCGGGCTCCCATTTCCGGCCCGTGGCGGACTCGGTCCGCATCTATGCGCCCCTGCTCAAATTCCTTGCCTCGTCCTTCGCGGCGTTCCTGGTGGACACCGTGGTGTTCCTGCTCCTGACCCTGGTCACCGACTCACTGCTGCTGGCGGTGGTGGGAGCCAGGGCCGTGAGCTCAGCGGTGAATTTCCTGGTGAACCGGCGCGTGGTGTTCGAACATGGCCGGGACCGGCCGGCAGCGGCAGCCGGGATGCGCTACTTCAGCCTGGTCATTGTCCTGCTCGCCGCCAACTACGGGTTCATCTACGCCCTTGATGCGCTCTCCGTGGCGGCCCTGCCGGCGAAGGTCCTCGCCGAAATCGCCCTCCTCGCCATCAGCTATGCGGTGCAGCAGCGGTATCTCTTTGCGGGGAGCGCGGGCAGCGGCGCTGCGCGGCGAGGTCTTCCGACCCATCCGCGTCAGACCAGCCCGGCTCCTCCGACCGCACGAAAGGGGTAGCCCCCTCGGCCTTATCCGATGGCGCCCGTCAACTTGGCGTAGGCGGTGGCCTGGTCACGGACCTGGACCAGGTACGTATCGGACTGGTTGTAGGAGTAGACGGCCTGGGTCCAGCCGTTGTTGGTGGTGAGGTTGCGGCCGTGGGCGCACAGGTAGCCCGCCGCGCTGAGCGCGGCGTCGTCGATGTTAAAGGGATCCGCTGTCCCGTCACCGTTCCCGTCCCGTCCCGCCAGCTCCCACGTGGAGGGAATGAACTGCATCGGCCCCACGGCACGGTCCCAGCGGGAGTCGCCATCCAAGGCCCCGGCATCAGTATCAGCGATGGCGGCGAACCCGTTTCCGTCCAGGCTGGGGCCAACGACGGGTCCGCTGGCCTGTCCTGCGGAGTCCAGGCTTCCGCCGCCGTAAGCCCCGTGGCGGGATTCAACGAAGCCGACCGCCGCCACCGTATTCCAACCGATCCCACAGCCCGGAGAGGCGAGGTTGGTCGCGCCGGCCGCAGCCACGTAGGCCCGGAGCGCCCTCGCCGGAATACCGGTCTGCGCGGCAGCCTGTGCGAGCCACCCGGCGTCCGCGTTCCGGGTGATGTTAACGGCCGACGTGATGCCACCGGAAAGCGTTTCGAGTTTCGCCTCAGACCGCGGCGGCCGATCGAGCACAACACTGGCGTCCGCGCCGGACTGCTGCAGCGCCCAGAATGACGCCCCGGTGATGACGCAAACCGTGACCACACAGAAAACGATGAGGCGCCTGAGACGGAGCACGGCGTCACGGGAGTCAGTCACATGTTTGATCCTATCGATCGCAGCCGGCCCAGGAATGCCGACGGCCTGATGCGATGATCCCCCCGTGGAAAACAGGAGATGAACTCCCGGCGAACACTCATATTCGGGCCTAGGTTCCGTCACAGCACCAGCACAGCTTGGCCGTGGATCGTAAAGAACAGCCCACCAACAGATTCCGGAGAATCCGATGACTTCCCTCATTTTCATCGCCGCAGACCTCGCGGCCATCAGCGTCCTCACGTTCGTCCTCTACCTCCGCCGCCACCGGCGCCGCGACCTGGTGGTGTCCTATCTGGGCATGAACGTGGGCGTCCTCGCAGTCGCCACCGCCCTGTCCGGCTCCTCAGCCGGACTCGGCCTGGGACTCGGCCTCTTCGGTGTCC
>NZ_QAIQ01000281.1 GCF_003061105.1 Arthrobacter sp. HMWF013 | reverse complement strand
GTACTGGGTGTACAGGTACTCCTCGATGCCCTCGAGGCCGCCTTCGCGTCCCAGGCCGGACTGCTTGACGCCACCGAAGGGTGCGGCGGCGTTGGAAATGACACCGGCGTTCAGGCCCAGCATGCCCGTTTCGAGCCGCTCACCCATCCGGAGGCCGCGGTTCAGGTCCCGGGTAAAGACGTAAGCCACCAGCCCGTACTCGGTATTGTTGGCCAGCCGGACGGCCTCGTCCTCGCTGTTGAAAGTGATGATCGGCGCGACGGGCCCGAAGATTTCCTCGGACAGGATCCGGGTCCCTTCGGTAACGCCGGTGAGGATGGTGGGCTGGTAGAAGTAGCCCGGGCCTTCCGCCGGAGCGCCGCCCAGGACCGCCTTGGCGCCGGAGGCTACGGCGTCGGAGACCAGTTCGTGGACCTTGTCCCGGCTCTTGGCATCAATCAGCGGACCCACCTTGGACTCCGGCTCCGTACCCCGGGCGGTGGTCATCTCCCCCATCTTCGCGGCGAACTTCTCCGCGAACTCCTCCGCCACCGCTTCGTGGACGATGAAGCGGTTCGCCGCGGTGCAGGCCTCACCCATGTTCCGCAGCTTCGCCAGCATCGCCCCGGCGACGGCGGCATCCAGGTCCGCGTCCTCGAAGACCACGAACGGGGCATTCCCGCCGAGCTCCATGGACGTCCGCAACACGGTTTCGGAGGCGTCGGCCAGCAGGCGGCGGCCCACCTCGGTGGAGCCGGTGAAGGACAGCTTCCGCAGGCGCTGGTCCTTGATCAATGGACCGGTGGTGGCACCGGCCGTGGACGTGGGGATCACATTCAGTACACCGGCGGGCAGACCGGCTTCCATCATGACGGCGGCGAAAAGCTGGGACGTCAGCGGGGTCAGGTTGGCGGACTTCAGCACCATGGTGCAGCCGGCGGCAACGGCCGGGGCAATCTTGCGGGTGGCCATCGCCAACGGGAAATTCCAGGGCGTGATCAGCAGGCACGGGCCCACCGGCTTCTTCGTGACCAGCAGGCGGGATTTCCCGTCCGGGGAAACCGAGTAGCGGCCGAACGCGCGGACCGCTTCCTCGGAGAACCAGCGAAGGAACTCGGCACCGTAGGTGACTTCGCCGCGGGCTTCGGCCAGCGGTTTGCCCATTTCCAGGGTCATCAGCAGCGCGAAATCCTCGGCGCGTTCCGTCACCAGGTCAAAAGCCCGGCGCAGGATCTCGCCCCGTTCGCGCGGCGCGACCTTCGCCCAGGACTCCTGCGCCCCAGCGGCAGCGTCAAGGGCGGCCACACCGTCCGCGGCCCCGGCGTCGGCGATACTCAACAGCACCTTGCCCGTGGCGGGGTCCTCGACGTCGAACGTCTTCCCCGACGCAGCGGGCCGCCACTGGCCATTAATCAGCAGTCCGGTGGGTACAGAGGCGAGCAGCTCGCTCTCGCGCTTGGCGGTTACGGCTGGCTGTGCGGTGAGCGTCACGGGTGACTCCCTTGTCAGTAGGTTTGCGGCTGTCGGAAGAGCCTGCGGCCCGCCGCCGCCTGCCCGGAGGCTTCTTGTCCCGCTCCCGGGCCGGCGACCGGCCGGTGTGGCTGATTCATTGTCAGACTACTGCTGCGGCGGCCGGAGGGTCTCCGCCCGGAAGCACTGCAGGATCGGGCTGTCATTGTGCGACTGCACAGCCCGCCGCTGGCCCGGTCAGCGCGCCGCGAGGACTGCTGAATAGAGCTCCCGCTTGCTGACCCGGACGTCCTCTGCGACGGCGGCCACCGCTTCCTTGAGCCGGATTCCCTGGGATATCAACTCGTTGACGGCCGCCACATGGTCTTCCGGGGTTCCCGGTGCCTGTTCGGGGGCACCGCCCAGCACTACGGCGATCTCGCCCCGGACCTCGTTGTTTTCCGCCCAGAGCAGCAGCTCGCCCACGGTGCCGCGGAGGACCTCCTCGTAGGTTTTGGTCAGTTCCCGGCACACAGCGATCCGCCGTTCGGCGCCGAAACGCTCCCGGAGCGCACGCAGCATCGATTCCAGGCGGTGCGGGGCTTCGAAGAAGACCATGGTCCGGCGCTCGGTGGAAAGATCCGCCAGCCGCGAGGCGCGTTCACCGGCCTTCCGGGGAAGGAAACCCTCGAAGCAGAAGCGGTCAGTGGGGAGGCCGGACAAAGCCAACGCAGTCAGCACAGCCGACGGCCCAGGGACTGCGGTCACGGTGAGGCCCGCGGCCACCGCACCTTCCACGAGGCGGAAGCCGGGATCGGAAACGGAGGGCATTCCGGCGTCGGTGACCATGACCAGGGTCTTGCCCGCCCGTACCTGCTCCAGGAGTTCTGCGGTCTTGGTGGCCTCGTTGTGTTCGTGATAGCTGATCACCCGGCCCCCGACGGTGACCCCGAGATTCTGAACCAGCCGGTGCAGGCGCCTGGTGTCCTCGGCTGCCACAATGTCCGCCGTGCCCAGCAGTCCGATCAGGCGGACCGAGGCGTCGCCGGTATTGCCGATGGGCGTCGCCGCCAGGATGATCCGGCCTGGTCCACCCGCAACAGGCTCTGCCGGGACCCGCTCCGCAGCATCAGGCTCCGCAGTATCAGGCTCTCCCGAAGCAGGCGCAGCCACATCAGGCGCTGATGCAAGCTCCGCCTCACCGGTCCCGGAACGGTCTGCAGGGCTGGGATCGGCGAAGGTGCTTGGGTTAGGGTCCACTACCCCAGCCTACTGCTGGGCGGCTTCACAGGCTGCAAAAGGTAGCATGGGGCAGGTGACGCAGACCTCCATGCGGCCTGCCGGGGCCGGGCAAGCCATCGCGCCGGCACCAGCCGCCGGGTCCTCCGGAAACGCGGGTGCCGCGAATTCCCAGCCGCGACGCTCCTGGATCAGCCGGCCTGCCGAGGCCTATTCCGCCGAGGTCCTCCGGGAGCGGTTGATCGGAAACTTCCGCAGTTGGCAGGAATACCCGCCGTCGCTGCGGATCTGGTTCTGGCTGGTCCCGATCCTGACCGCGGTGGTCGGTGGCATCCTCCGCTTTGTACGGCTGGACACCCCCGCGAGCCTTGTTTTCGATGAAACGTACTACGTCAAGGACGCCTATTCGTACCTCATCAGCGGCTATGAGCGCAGCTGGCCGGACAAGGCCAACGATTCCTTCAATGCCGGCAACCCTACGGTCATTCTGAACACCCCAGAATATGTGGTCCATCCTCCAGTGGGTAAATGGATGATCGCCGGCGGCATGTGGCTTTTCGGGCCGGACAATCCCTACGGCTGGCGGTTCGCCGCGGCACTGACCGGTACCGTGTCCATCCTGCTGCTGTCACTGACTGCCCTGAAACTTTTCCGTTCCCTGCCGTTGGCCGCGGCCGCGGGCCTGCTCCTCGCCGTCGACGGCCACCACCTGGTGATGTCGCGGACATCGCTCCTGGACGTGTTCCTGATGTTCTGGATCCTCGCGGCTTTCGGTGCTTTGCTGCTTGACCGGGACGACGGACGGCGGCGCCTTGCAAACCGGCTGGCCAGGCTGGCGGCGGCTTCGAAAAACGGCCGGCCCTCTGCGGGGCAGCTGCTCTCAGGCCCCTGGCTTGGCATCCGCTGGTGGCGGCTGGCCGCGGGCGTGTGCCTGGGCCTGGCCATCGGCACCAAATGGTCGGGCCTGTTTTTCCTCGCAGCCTTCGGCGTACTGACAGTGCTGTGGGACCTCAATGCACGGCGCGTCGCCGGTATCCGCGGCTGGGCAAGCGGCGGCGTCATCAAGGACGGGCTGCCTGCCTTCGCCGCAATGGTTCCCGTGGCTGCCATGGTCTATGCCGCAACATGGACCGGCTGGTTCCGGTCTGATGACGCTTACTACCGGCGCTGGGCTGAGGCCAACCCGTCAGCGGAGTGGGGGTGGCTGCCGGATTCGCTGCGTTCCCTGGCGCACTATCACCTGGAGGCCTATAAGTTCCACCAGGGCCTGGGTTCCGAACATCCTTACGAGGCAAGTGCGTGGAGCTGGCTGGTCATGGGAAGGCCGACGTCGTTCTTCTACCAGAAACCGGAACAGGGCACCCCGGGATGCGATGTGCCCAACTGCGCCTCCGCCATCCTTTCGGTGGGGAATCCGATGGTCTGGTGGAGTGCAGCCATTGCGCTGGTGGTGGTCCTGTTCTGGTGGGCCGGACGCCGGGACTGGCGGGCAGGCGCAGTCCTGGCAGGCGTGGCTGCGGGCTACCTGCCCTGGTTCCTGTACCCGGAGCGCACCATGTTTTTCTTCTACGCGGTGTCTTTTGAGCCGTTCCTGGTGCTCGCCCTGGTCTACTGCCTTGGACTGGTGATGGGCCGGGACACCGACCCGCTCTGGCGGCGGCGCTCGGGACTCTACCTGGTGGCGCTGTTTGTCGCCGGAGCAGTCCTGCTGTCCGCTTTCTTCTATCCGGTGTGGACAGCAGAGACCATCCCGTACCAGGAATGGCGCTTCAGAATGTGGATGCCGTCCTGGATCTAGGGCAGGATTGCATCAGACCCTGACGATATAGAGCCGCCCCGCAGGAGCGCTCCGGTAAGGCAGTGGAACGGAGACACCCGTGCGGGAAGCAAGCACAAAGCTCATGGTGGAGCTCGAACCGGACAGCAATGTCACCGATCTCCTGATGGATCAGGCGGCCAGGAACGGCTCCCACCCCCTCTACTCCTGCAAAGCCCCCAACGGCTGGACAGACATCCCGGCCCAGAAGTTCCTGCACGATGTCTCCGCCCTGGCCAAAGGCCTGATCGCCGGCGGCCTTGAGCCCGGGGACACGGTGGCAGTGATGTCCGCGACGCGGTACGAGTGGACCCTGGTGGATTTCGCGATCTGGTTCGCGGGCGGGGTGACGGTGCCCATCTATGAAACCTCCTCCCCCAGCCAAGTGGAGTGGATCCTGCACGATGCCGGTGCCCGCCGGGTTTTCGCCGAGGACCGCGGCAAAGTGGCGATGATCGCCCGGGTACTGGAGACCTCCGACCGCCTCCGGGACCGGCTGGTCAGCGTGGTCAGGATGGATTACGACGCCGAAGCCCCGGACCTCGCCAGCCTCGCCGCGGCCGGTATGGGAGTCACCGATGCCGAACTGGAACGGCACCGCACCGCCGCAGGACTCGATGACGTCGCGTCCCTGGTCTACACCTCCGGCACCACGGGGCACCCCAAAGGCTGCGAGATCACCCACGGCAACTTTGCGCTCGTGGCCGCCAACGTCGAGGCCTTCCTTCCCGAGCTCCTGAAGCAGGAAAACGCCCGCACCCTGATGTTCCTGCCACTGGCCCATGTGCTGGCCCGCGCCGTCCAGGTGGTGTGTCTCCACGCCGGAGCCACACTGGGGCATGTTGCCAGTCCAGCGGCCCTGGTCGAGGATCTGGCAACCTTCAAGCCCACCTTCCTGCTGGCCGTACCCCGGATTTTTGAAAAAGTCCGGGCCAGCGCCAGCCACAAGGCAACAATGAGCGGGAAATCGAGGATTTTCGGGGCAGCCTCCGCCACCGCCATCCGCTTCTCCATCGAGCAGGACAACGCAGCCCGCGGCCAAGGCAGTGGCCCCGGGCTCGCCCTCAGGATGCAGCACGCCCTGTTCGACAGGTTGGTGTATCCGAAGCTCAGGCAGGTCTTTGGCGGCCGGCTCAGCTATATGGTGTCCGGAGCCAGCCCGCTGGCACCTGAAGACGCACACTTCTTCCGCGGGATGGGGATCCCGGTGCTCGAGGGCTACGGCCTGACCGAGACCACCGCGCCCTGCACCGCCAATACCCCCCACCGGACCAGGGTGGGCACCGTGGGCGTCCCGCTGCCGGGCACCACCATCCGTGTGGCCGAAGACGGCGAAGTGCTGGTCAAGGGGATCGGTGTGTTCAAGGGCTACCACGCCAACCCGGCTGCCAACGAGGAAGCGTTCGTGGATGGCTTCTTCCGCACCGGAGACGTGGGCGAGCTGGACGCTGATGGGTTCCTGAAAATAACCGGCCGGAAAAAGGACATCCTGGTGACGGCGGGCGGTAAGAACGTGGCGCCCGGGCCACTGGAGGAAAAGATCCGCGCCCACCAGCTCGTGGGCCACGCCGTGGTGGTGGGCGATGGCAGGCCCTTTATTGCCGCCCTGGTCAGTCTCGATCCGTCAGGGCTGGAAAACTGGTGCTCGGAAAACAAGGTACCGGCACTCTCCATCGGCGAAGCGGTCACGGATGCCCGTGTCCGTGCTGCCGTTCAGGCAGCCGTGGACCACGCCAACACGATGGTTTCCAAGGCCGAATCCATCCGGAACTTCACCATCCTGCCAACCGAGTTCACTGAAGCATCCGGCCACCTGACCCCGTCCCTCAAACTCAAGAGGGCCGTCGTCGTGCGTGAATTTGAGGCCGAGATTGCCGGACTTTACGGCTGAGTTCTTTACGGCGGAGCGCTTTACGGCTGGCCGGCGCCAACC
>NZ_QAIQ01000280.1 GCF_003061105.1 Arthrobacter sp. HMWF013 | reverse complement strand
CTCCGGGTGTGGGGCCCGCCGTGTTGATTTCATTCCTGGTTGCCGGCCTGGCCTCAGCCGCGGCAGCCCTGTCCTATGCCGAATTCGCAGGCATGATCCCCCGCGCGGGTTCGGCCTACACATACGGCTACGTGGCGCTGGGCGAGGTGATCGGCTGGTTCATCGGCTGGGACCTGCTGCTCGAATACATTGCGATTGTAGCCGTAGTGGCCATCGGCATCTCGGGATACTTCGATGCCTTCCTTTCGGGCCTGGGAATCCACATGCCCGTCTGGATGACCTCCACGCCCGATGAGGGCAAGGGCGGCATCGTCAACATCCCCGCGATCGTCGTCTGCCTGATCGTGACGTGGATCCTCTCCCGCGGGACCAAGGCCTTTGGCCGGTTCGAACTGGTGGCCGTTGCCATCAAGGTCATCCTGATCCTTTTCATCATCGGTCTTGGCATCTTCTACATCGACACCAACAACTACAACCCGTTTATGCCGAGCGGATTCGGCCCCGTGTTGGCCGGCGCTGCAACTGTGTTCTTCGCGGTGTTTGGCTACGACGCCATGAGTACGGCGGCCGAAGAGGCGACGGACGGCAAGAAGCACATGCCCAAGGCCATCATCCTGTCCCTGATCATTGCCATGCTGCTCTACGTTGCCGCGACGCTGGTGCTGACCGGCATGCAGAACTACAAGGACATTGACCCCAAGGCGGGCTTTGCCTCCGCCTTCACAGGAGTAGGCCTGCCTGTTATCGCCACCATCATTTCTGTTTTCGCGGTTCTGTCCATCCTGACAGTGATGCTGACGTTCCTCCTGGGCGTTACCCGGGTCTGGTTCTCCATGAGCCGTGACGGACTCCTGCCGGGCTGGTTTTCGAAGACCGACCGGCACGGCACGCCGCAGCGCGTCACCTGGATCGCCGGCGTAGCTTCCGCCCTTCTGGCCGGCGTGTTCCCCATCAAGGAGGTCGCGGACCTCACCAACATCGGCATCCTGGCCGCGTTCGTCGTCGTCTGCTTCTCAGTCATTGTGTTCCGCTACAAGAAGCCCGATGCGCCCCGTACCTTCCGCCTGCCGTTGATGCCCTTTATTCCTGCCTTCGGCGTCCTGGCCTCGGCCTTCCTGATGTTCCAGCTGCACTGGGAAACCTGGGTGCGGTTCGGTGTGTGGCTGGTCATTGGCCTGGCTATCTACTTCTTCTACGGCAAGAAGCACTCGCTGATGAACCCCAACAGCCCGCGCCACGAGGAAATTGTGGAGATGCACCGCCCCCTCGCCTGACCCAAACGCTCTCTCACTTAACGTCGCTCAAACCCGGACGCTCTCTCACTTTCTTGAGGAAAGTGAGAGAGCGTTTCCGTTTTTCCCGCATTAAGTGAGAGAGCGTCGGGTGGGAGGGCGCAGGGAGTGACAGAGCGTCGCAGAAAAGGTTGGGTTTTCTAACCTGTATTGCTCAGAAAACATCGCTTTATCTTATGTGATCGCAGGCTCATACTGATGAATAAGACCCCAACATTGCCCAAGAAAGAACGAGAGCCAGCCATGACCAACACTGCAATCGAACCCGGTGTGAACGCCGGCCCGGCGCCCCGCACTGCCGACGTTGACGTGCCCCAGGCGCGCGCCCTGGCAGCGGAAACCATCGCGCTGGTCCGCCACTGGCTCACTGAAGCTTCGAAGGTTCCCGTCGATGCTTCCGCACAGCAGCTCGCCGGCGTCCTGAAGGACCCGAACGGCCTGGACTTCACGGTGGGCTTCGTCGACGGCGTCGTCCGCCCCGAGGACCTGAACGTCGCCGCACGCAACCTCGCCGCACTGGCCCCCAAGGTTCCGGCGTTCCTGCCCTGGTACATGCGCAGTGCTGTCCAGCTCGGCGGCACCATGGCCCCGGTCCTGCCGCAGGTTGTCATCCCGATCGCCCGCCGGGTGCTCCGCGAAATGGTGGGCCACCTGATCGTGGACGCCACCGACGCCAAGCTCGGCCCGGCCATCGCCAAGATCCGCAAGGACGGCATCAAGCTCAACGTCAACCTCCTCGGTGAAGCAGTCCTCGGCGAGCACGAGGCCTCCCGCCGGCTCGAGGGCACCCACACCCTCCTGGCCCGCCCGGACGTTGACTACGTCTCCATCAAGGTCTCCTCCACCGTGGCCCCGCACTCCGCCTGGGCGTTCGACGAGGCCGTGGAGCACGTCGTGGAAAAGCTCACGCCGCTGTTCACCCGCGCCGCCTCCTTCGCAAACCCCAGCACCGGCCAGAAGGCCAAGTTCATCAACCTGGACATGGAGGAGTACAAGGACCTGGACATGACCATCGCGGTCTTCACCCGGATCCTGGACAAGCCCGAGTTCAAGGACCTGGAGGCCGGAATCGTGCTCCAGGCCTACCTCCCGGACGCCCTCTCCGCCATGATCCGCCTCCAGGACTGGGCCGCGGAACGCCGCGCCAACGGCGGTGCCGCCATCAAGGTCCGCGTGGTCAAGGGCGCCAACCTGCCCATGGAGCAGGTGGAATCCTCACTCCACGACTGGCCGCTGGCCACCTGGCACACCAAGCAGGACTCGGACACCAACTACAAGCGGGTCATCAACTACTCGCTGCACCCGGACCGGATCAAAAACATCCGCATCGGCGTGGCCGGCCATAACCTTTTCGACATCGCCTTCGCCTGGCTCCTGGCCAAGCAGCGCGGCGTGGAATCCGGCATCGAGTTCGAGATGCTGCTCGGCATGGCGCAGGGCCAGGCCGAAGCCGTGAAGAAGGACGTCGGCTCCCTCCTGCTTTACACCCCCGTGGTGCACCCGGCCGAGTTCGACGTCGCGATCGCCTACCTGATCCGCCGCCTCGAAGAGGGCGCCAGCCAGGACAACTTCATGTCCGCAGTGTTCGAGCTGAGCGAAAACGAAGTCCTCTTCGAGCGGGAGAAGCAGCGCTTCCTCGCCTCCCTGGACACGCTCGACGAC
>NZ_QAIQ01000279.1 GCF_003061105.1 Arthrobacter sp. HMWF013 | reverse complement strand
GCGAGCAGGTCCACGAAAAGCTGCACGCGGGCTGTTCTCTTCTCGGTGATGAGCAGGGCGAAGACGTTCCGCGCGAGCCGGATTTCCGGGACATCCAGCACCACGACGCCGGCCGGCCGGTTGCGCAGCGCCAGCTCCGGCACCAGGGCCGCGCCGAGTCCTGCGGCCGCCATTTCAAGGCTGGCGTGGAAGTCGTCGCTGCGGGCCACCACCCGTGGATGCAGGTTGCAGCTGGCGAAAAGCCGCTCGATCACCACAGCGTCCGGACTTCCGGGGTGGTGCATGATCCACGGCAGCTCCGAGAGGTGGTCGGCCGCCACCTTGGCGTCTGAACGGAAGCCCCAGCCTGCGGGCAGCACCACCCGGAAGTTGTCGTCGCCGATCCATTGCCGGTTGATGGTGTGCGGCCAGGCGAGCCCCGACTGGCCAACCTGGAAGACCAGCGCCACATCCAGGTCCCCGCCGGTCCGGAGGCCCTGGATGGTCTGGGCAGGTTCGGCAACGGAGACCTTGAGGTCAATGCCCAGGTCCTTCCATGCAGGGTTCCTGAGGATCCCGGGAAGGACGTAGGT
The DNA here is from genome assembly GCF_003061105.1 of Arthrobacter sp. HMWF013. GTDB lineage: Bacteria > Actinomycetota > Actinomycetes > Actinomycetales > Micrococcaceae > Arthrobacter. The sequence continues at coordinate 1,163 of NZ_QAIQ01000279.1, read as the reverse complement.
GGCCAGGCTGGGGAAGATTCCCAATCTCAGTTCCTGGCTGCTGGTGTCGTGTGTCTTGGCTGCGGCGGCCATCAGGGCCTCGATGTCGGTGAGCACCTTTGCTGCGTGCCGGGTCATGACCACGGCCGCCTCGGTCGGAACCACGCTTTTGGCCGAACGCTGGAAAAGGACGACGCCGGTCTCACGTTCCAGCGTCGACATCTGTTGGGAAACCGCCGACGCCGTATACCCCAGGCGTGCCGCGGCGGCCGCGAAAGAGCCCAGCCGGGTAACCTCAAGGAGGGTCTTCAGATGTACGGGATTTACCAACTCTGTCCTTCATGTCGGGGCCGGCTTGGCCCGTTGTTTGCCGGGTCTGGGCGGGCCGCTTCATTCTGGCACAAAGATTCCTGGAATCTCACTCATCCGCCGGGCTCCCGGCGCCGAACTGCCCCTAGAGAGTTTGTACCAAGCAGTACATGAGGCAGTCCGAGCAGAGGAGCAGAACAGTGTCTGTGGCAGGGAACCCGGCTGATAAGCCGCAGGGGCGTCGCATCGCCGTCATAGGCAGCGGAGTGGCTGGCCTGACCGCCGCCTACGTCCTTAACAAGCAGGACAATGTCACCCTGTTCGAGGCGGACAACCGCCTGGGCGGCCACGCGCACACGCACAGCGTCCCGCAGATCGATGGCAGCAACCTCGGAATCGACACCGGATTCATTGTCCATAACGAGCGGACCTATCCCACCCTGCTGCGGCTTTTTTCCGAGCTGGATGTCCGGACCCAGGACTCCGAGATGAGCATGTCGGTCCGCTGCGACGGCTGCGGCCTGGAGTACGCCGGCGCCCGTGACGGTGCCCGCGGCATCATCGCCCGCCCCGCCAGCCTGTTGCGCGGCCGCTACCTGCTGATGCTGCTGGAGGTCATGCGCTTCTACCGCAGGGCGCGTGCCCTGATCCAGGCTCCAGCGTCCGACGCCGGCCCGGGCACGGACGGTGCGGAGCTCACCCTCGGCGAATTCCTGGCACGGGAGCGGTTCAGCCCGTACTTCATTTCCCATTTCATGACCCCCGTTGTCAGCGCGGTATGGTCCTGCGACCCCACCACGGCTTTGTCCTATCCGGCGCGCTACCTCTTCACGTTCCTGGGCCACCACGGCATGCTGGGGGTCAAGGGTTCGCCG
>NZ_QAIQ01000278.1 GCF_003061105.1 Arthrobacter sp. HMWF013 | reverse complement strand
GTGCCGCGGTCAGCGGAGACACGGGCCTTCAGCAGCTGCGGGCGCTCATCGATGAAGTTGGTTGCCACGTTGCCGGCAATGAAATCCTTGTCGTCCAGCACTGCCTGCAGGAACGAGATGTTGGTGGACACCCCGCGGATACGGAATTCGGCGAGGGCGCGGCGGGCACGGGCTACCGCGGCCGGGTAGTCGCGTCCCCGGCAGCTGAGCTTGACCAGCATGGAGTCGAAGTGGGGGCTGATCTCGGCGCCCGAGTAAACGGTGCCGCCGTCGAGCCTAACCCCGGCACCGCCGGCGGAGCGGTACCCGGTGATCTTCCCGACGTCGGGCCGGAACCCGTTGGCCGGGTCTTCGGTGGTGATGCGGCACTGCAGGGCCGCACCCTTGAGCTGTACGGTCTCCTGGGAGAGTCCGAGGTCAGCGAGGGTCTCGCCGGAGGCGATCCGCAACTGGGCCTGGACCAGGTCAACATCGGTCACTTCCTCGGTGACTGTGTGCTCCACCTGGATGCGGGGGTTCATTTCGATGAACACGTGCTGTCCGGCGCGCTCACCGACGGTGTCCACCAGGAACTCAACCGTTCCGGCATTGACGTAGTTCAGCGCCTTGGCGAACTTCACCGCGTCGCGGTAGAGGGCCTGGCGGATGCCCTCGTCAAGGTTCGGCGCGGGCGCGATCTCGATGACCTTCTGGTGGCGGCGCTGGATGGAGCAGTCACGCTCGAACAGGTGGATGACGTTACCCTCGGCATCGGCCAGGATCTGCACCTCGATGTGGCGCGGGCGAAGGACTGCCTGCTCCAGGAACATGGTGGGATCGCCGAATGCGGCGTCTGCTTCACGCATGGCCGCCTGAAGGGCCTCGGGCAGGGCCTCGCGGGTGTCCACACGGCGCATGCCGCGCCCGCCACCGCCTGCGACAGCCTTGGCGAAAATGGGGAAACCGATCTCGTCGGCGGCGGCGATCAGCTCGTCCAGGTCCTTGGACGGCTCGCTGGACTTCAGGACGGGAACGCCGGCTTCCTTGGCCGCCTTCAGGGCCGCCACCTTGTTGCCTGCCAGTTCCAGCACTTCGGCCGGCGGACCGACGAAGGTGATGCCTGCGTCCTTGGCAGCGCGCGCAAGGTCCGGGTTTTCGGACAGGAAACCGTATCCGGGGTAAATGGCGTCGGCGCCGGACTCCTTGGCAACGCGCACCACTTCGGCCACGTCCAGGTAAGCCCGGACCGGATGGCCTTCCTCACCGATCAGATATGCCTCATCGGCCTTCTGGCGGTGGATCGAGTTTCGGTCTTCATTCGGAAAGACTGCAACGGTCTTTGCGCCCAGCTCGTAGCCGGCGCGGAAGGCCCTGATCGCGATTTCGCCGCGGTTGGCCACCAGAATTTTGGAAAACATTCTTCTCCTGCATCATTGCGGGTGTATCGGTAGGTGGTCACAGTGTCTAGGACCCGCGCAGACAAACACAAATCATTGTGGCCACAGTCACAGAAACCTCCGTCATGTCCCGCATGGTCCGACGGAAGCCGGCAGGCCTGGCCACACCCACTTTCCGCGATGCCATGCCGCGTTCCCGGAAGGCGGGATTCACCGGCACAATCAACATATGATGGGTGGGGCGGCAGGAGCCGCCCGGCTTCGGCACTGCCGGAGCAAACATTACCCCCAACACGGCAGCCGGCGTTAGGTTTTGGTCTCACAAGTGCAAGTAGTCAGCATCAGCAGCCTCAAGGGTGGAGTCGGCAAGACTTCCATCACCACAGGATTGGCGTCTGCGGCGCTTGCCGCGGGCATCCCCACACTGGTGGTGGACCTCGATCCCCACGCGGATGCGACCACCGCCCTGGGCGTGCAGCCAGGGGATCAGCTGGACATCGGCCGGATGCTCAAGAGCCCGCGCCGCGCCAAGCTGGCGGACAACGTCGTGGGAAGCAGCTGGAC
>NZ_QAIQ01000277.1:7879-9309 GCF_003061105.1 Arthrobacter sp. HMWF013 | reverse complement strand
CTGGTGGGACCCATCGCGACGGCGGCGCTGAAGCAGCTGCACCTGGACGTGCTGTTCCTGGGCGTGCACGGAATGGATTCTGAGGCGGGGTTCACCACGCCCAACCTGCTGGAGGCCGAAACGGACCGGGCGTTCGTGGCCGCAGCCCGTAAAACGGTGGTCCTCGCCGATCACAGCAAGTGGGGAACGCTGGGCATCAGCACCATCGCCGCCCTGGACGAGGCGGACGAGGTCATCAGCGATTCGGGCCTCAGCGCCGAAGCACGGCGGATCCTGGGCGAACGGACCGGCAGGCTCCGGATCGCAGGTTAGGCGCCGAACAGCGACGCGCGGTTCAGCAGCCCCTGGTTCAGGGGCAGCCGCAGGACTGGCGGATGTGCAGTTTCGTGGGAAAGATCCGGTGGCGCGGTTTTTCGCGGCGGCCGGCGCCCACCAAGGCAGCCACGGCGGCCTCGGCCATGTCGGCCACAGGCTGCTCGACCGTAGTCAGCGGCGGCCACGAATATTCGGCTTCCAGGGAGCCGTCAAAGGATGCGACAGCAATCTCACCGGGCACGGCGAGGCCGGCTTCGTGGACCGCGCGCAGGAGGCCGATCGCCTGCATGTCCGAGCTGGCGAAGATCGCCGTGGGCCGGTTGACGGATGCGAGCAGCCGCTGCCCGGCACTGTAGCCGCCGGGCCGGGTGAAGTCGCTGTAGGCGATGGGGCCTTCCGGCAGTCCCGCGGCCTGCAACGCCTCCCGCCAGCCCAGTTCACGCCCGTCAGTGCTGCTGGAAACGTTGGTGCCCATGGCCAGGCCGATGTTGGTGTGGCCGTGCCCGATCAGGTGCTCCACGGCCATGCGGGCGCCGGCGGCAAGGTCCACGCCGATGCTGTTGAACCCCGGGGCGTCGCGCTCCTGGTTCAGCAGGACCGAAGGAATGTCCGCCGTTTCCAGGGACTCCAGATCGGGTTCGAAAAGGACGCTGGCCAGCAGCACGCCATCCACCTGCCGGGCGGCCAGGTTGCGGATGTTGCGCCGCTCCTTGGCCAGGTTTCCGTCCGAGTTGCTCAGCACCAGGGCGTAGCCCAGTTCCGCGGCCGCGTCCTCCACTGCGTGGGCAAAAAAGGAGAAGAAGGGGTTGCTGTTGTCGGGGATGACCAGGCCAATGGTCTCGCTGGACCCGAGCTTGAGGGCCCGGGCTGCCGCGTTGGGGCGGTAGCCCAGGACGCGGATGGCGTCCTGGACCTTCGCTTCGGTGGCCGGCGCCACCTTCTTGGGCCCGCCGTTCACCACATAACTGACGACGGCGGTGCTGACGCCGGCGTACCGGGCAACATCCTTGCGGGTCACCGGGCCGCGCGGGGCCTGCACTACGGGAGTCGTCATGGTGTCCATGCTAGCTAGCGGTTCGCGGGGGCGTCGCCAAAGTCGCGGATCGGCAGCCGCT
>NZ_QAIQ01000277.1:0-7869 GCF_003061105.1 Arthrobacter sp. HMWF013 | reverse complement strand
CCCCGCCCCGGATCGCGGACGCGTGCGCCACGATGCCAGGCAACGTGAACCTGGCGGCAACCCAGGCGTTGACCGGGGGCAGCGTGCCGGTGTTGACCGCCGTGACAAAGTCGTCCACCAGGAAGTGGTGGCTGCCCTCGTGTCCGTTGGGCGCGCCGAGGAATTCCGCCGGCAACCGTTCCGCGTCATGGACGGGAGAGAGCCCGGAAACGAAGGCGTCCCGTAGCTCGGGTGCCACGTTGGCCAGCGACGGGTCATCCAGGGACATGCTGGGCCGGGTTTCGAACTGTTCGGAGATGTCATGGACGTTTTCCTTGTCCTGCCAGACGGTGACTTTGGCGAGCTGCTCGAAGCTGGCCTCCGTTCCGAAAAACCTGAACCGCGACTCCCGGATGTGTGACGGATAGCCCACCCGGCGCATCTCGTTCGTGCGCATCACGCCGCCGTCGTTGAGCTCAAAGAGGGCAGTGGCATTGGAGAAATCGTTGCCGAACATGCTGACGTCCTTGTCGAACACACCATCGTTCCGGTCATCCTTGACGCCGACGCAACTGACGCTGACAGCGTGGGCGCGAAGGGCACCCAGCACTCCTCCCACCGCGTGGGTTGGATACAGCATGGGCGGGTAGCTGGCCGTTTCCTTCCAACGGTCACCGCCGCTGTACTGGTAGGCGTCGTAGAAGCCCAGGTCCATGTCGTGGACGTAATCGCCCTCGGTGTAGAAGATCCGGCCGAACTTTCCGGCGGCGAGCTGCTTGCGCGCATAGACCGTGGCGGGGTTGTAGTAACTGGTCTCCCCCATCATGTAGACCAGCCCGGTCTCCCGGACGGCGTCGATGATGCGGGCGATTTCCTCCTCGGAGACAGCCATGGGTACCGCCGAGTAGACGTGTTTGCCGGCGCGGAGGGCCTGCTCCACCAGCGGGCCGTGCGTCCAGCGCTGGGTGAAGATGGCAACGGCGTCCACGTCGGAGGCCAGGAGCTCCTCGAAGCTCGTCTTTGATCCGGCCAGGTGGTAGCGCTCCACCGCCTCCGCCGCACGTTCCGGCAGCTCGTCCACCACGTACACGGCACTGACGCCGGGGTGGAGATTGAAGAGGTGGGCGAACTGGCCGCCGAACTGGCCGACTCCTACTACGCCGAGCGAAAACGTCATTGTCTCTCTTTCCGTGGGGCTGGGGGACCACGCCGGCTCGGGCAACCGGGCCGGGCAAGCGCTGTCCGTCAGGTTTCCCAGTGTTTCATCGGAATCTACACGAGTCAATAGACCAATATCTGGATAAAACGTTGCCAGCATTGACGAACAGCAGGCCTTGCCACTCTGAATCTACTCGTGTAGATTCATTCCCAGTTGTTACCTCCATCACAGTCAGGAAAGGGTCGAAGATGACCACCCTTGCCAAAAACACGCGAGTTGCCCCGCTCGAATCCGGAGCTCCAGCGCCGCGCGGCGGGTTCCGCCGGCTCGGCGACCTCAAGATCGCCTTGCTCTTCATTGCCCCGGCCATGATCGGGTTCATCGTTTTCTACGTTGTACCGACCATCCGCGGCGTGTACCTCAGCTTCACGGAGTACAACATCCTCGGAGACCCGGAATGGGTAGGGGTGGACAATTACACGGCCATCGCCAAGGACCCGCTGTTCTGGAATTCCCTGGCCGTCACAGGCCAGTACGTTTTCCTCAACATCGTCCTCCAGACCGCCCTCGCCCTCGGCCTGGCACTCCTGATGAACAAGGTGGCGAAGTCCACGCTGATCCGTGGTGCCCTGCTGCTGCCCTGGATGATGTCAAACATCATCGCGGCGCTGCTGTGGTTTTGGATGCTCGACTATCAGATCGGCGTCGTCAACCAGTTCATCGAATGGGCCGGCCTCCCCCGCGTCGCGTTCTTCGGAAGCGAGGAATGGGCCATCCCCACGCAGGCCATCATCAACACCTGGCGGCACATGGGCTATACGGCCCTGCTCATCTTCGCCGGAATGCAGGCTATTCCCGGCCACGTCTATGAGGTGGCCAAACTCGACGGTGCTTCACCGTTCCAGACCTTCTGCAAGATCACCCTTCCGCTGCTGCGTCCGGTCCTGGTCATGGTCCTGGTTGTCACCGTGATCGGTTCCTTCCAGGTCTTCGACACCGTCTCCGTCACCACCGGCGGCGGCCCGGTCAACGCCACCCGAGTCATCCAGTACTACATCTACCAGCGCGCATTCACGGAGTCGGACTTCGGCTACGGATCCGCCATCGCCGTCATTCTCTTCCTCATCCTCGCCCTGGTGGCCTTCATCCAGATGAAGTTCCTCAAGGGCAACGAGTCGGACCTGGACTAGGAGCCCCGCATGACCACCACCACCAGCCGCGCACCGCTGCCGGCCGCAACCCGCCGCCGTCGTCCGTTCAATCCCCGCACCGCCGGGGCCTGGGCCCTCCTTGTCCTCGCCATCGCGGTGTCCGTTGTCCCGTTCCTCTGGGTCCTGCGCACCGCGCTGTCGACCAACAGCGCGCTGGCCACCCAGTCCGCCAGCCTGCTCCCGGCTGACTTCACCTGGGGTGCCTTCCTGCGGGTGTTTGGGCTGCAGAGCCCGGCCGACGCCGTTGCCGAGGGTGGTTCCGGTGCCACCATCGATTTCTGGCTGTACCTGCGGAACTCCATCATCTTCTCCTCCATCACCACTGCCGGTTCTGTCTTCTTCAGCGCGATGGCGGCCTATGCCTTTGCCCGGCTGCGCTGGAAGGGACGGAACTTTGTCTTCAGCCTCTTCCTGGGCACCATGCTGGTCCCGCCGATTTTCACGGCACTGCCCAACTTCCTGCTGATCAAGAACCTTGACCTGCTCAACACGATGCTCGGGATGGTCCTGCCGTACGTGTTCATGACGCCGTTCGCCATCTTCTTCCTGCGCCAGTTCTTCCTGAACATGTCCCGGGAAGTCGAGGAAGCAGCAATGCTCGACGGCGCCAAGCACCTGCGCATCTTCTTCCAGATCGTCCTCCCCAACGCGGCGGCACCCCTCGCCACATTGGCGCTGCTGACCTTCATCGGCCAGTGGAACGAATACTTCTGGCCGCTGCTGGTCGGTTCCCAGGATGACGTCCGCGTCCTGCAGGTGGGCCTCGGCGTCTTCAAATCGCAGTCCCCCCAAGGAGCCCCCGACTGGTCCGGCCTGATGGCCGCGGTCCTGGTTTCGGCCCTTCCCGTCCTGGTCCTCTTCGCCGCCTTCGGCAAGAAGATCGTGAACTCCATCGGCTTCTCCGGCATCAAATAAGCACTTACCGCCCTACCCGTCCCAGAAACCCCCACCCCGAACGGAAAGAACACCATGAAGAAAACCCTCGGCGCCGTCGCCGTCGCCGCAGCTGTGGCCCTCTCAATGTCCGCGTGCAGCGGCTCGTCCTCCTCAGCCGAAGCGGCCAAGGGCGAGATCAGCTACTGGCTGTGGGACGCCAACCAGCTCCCTGCCTACCAGCAGTGCGCTGACGATTTCACGAAGGCCAACCCGGACGTCACGGTCAAGATCACCCAGCGCGGCTGGGACGATTACTGGAGCACCCTCACCAACGGCTTTGTGGGCGGCACCGCTCCGGACGTCTTCACCAACCACCTGGGCCGCTACGGCGAGCTCGCCGAAAACAAGCAGCTGCTGGCCATCGACGAAGCCGTCGAGAAGGACAACGTGGACCTCACCGCCTACAACGAGGGCCTCGCGGACCTCTGGGTGGGCCAGGACGGCAAACGCTACGGCCTGCCCAAGGATTGGGACACCATCGGCCTGTTCTACAACAAGGCCATGCTCGCCAGCGCCGGCGTGACCGAGGAGCAGATGAAGACCCTCAGCTGGAACCCGGAAGACGGCGGCACCTACGAGGACGTCATCGCCCACCTGACCGTGGACAAGAGCGGCAAGCGCGGGGACGAGGCCGGCTTCGACAAAAACAACGTAGCGGTGTACGGCCTCGGCCTGAACGGCGGTGGCGATTCCTCGGGCCAGACCGAGTGGAGCTACCTCACCAACACCACCGGCTGGTCGCACACGGACAAGAACCCGTGGGGCACGAAGTACAACTACGACGACCCCAAGTTCCAGGAGAGCATGGAGTGGTTCGCAGCGCTGGCTGAGAAGGGCTACATGCCCAAGCTGGAGACCACGGTCGGCGCGGCAATGGCCGATACCTTCGCAGCGGGCAAGTCCGCCATCAACGCCCACGGTTCATGGATGACCGGCCAGTACACCGGCTACAAGGGCATCGAAGTGGGCATCGCCCCCACCCCGGTGGGACCGGAAGGCGAGCGCGCCTCCATGTTCAACGGCCTGGCCGACTCGATCTGGGCCGGAACCAAAAAGAAGGACGCGTCCATCAAGTGGGTCGAATACCTCGCCTCGGCCGAATGCCAGGACGTCGTTGCGTCCAAGGCCGTTGTCTTCCCCGCTCTGAAAGCCTCCTCTGACAAGGCTGCCGAGGCGTTCAAGGCCAAGGGCGTTGATGTCAGCGCCTTCACCGAGCACGTCAAGAACAAGACCACGTTCCTGTACCCCATCACGGACAACACCGCCAAGGTCAAGGGCATCATGGAGCCCGCCATGGACGCCGTGGTCTCCGGCAAGGCGCCCGCCAGCTCCCTGACGCAGGCCAACGAACAGGTCAACGCCCTCTTCAAGTAGGCCACCAGCTTTACCGGCTGCGCGCCGCGGACGCTCCACATCCCCGCGGCGCGCAGCCCCCGTCGTCTTACTCCCATCCCCTAGAAGGACAGTGTTTTATATGGACCCCCTCCACCTCCGTTCCGCCGGAACCAGCCTGGTGATCAGCTTCGACTGCGGGGAGGCCGAGGTCATCCACTGGGGTGCGGACCTTGGCAGCACCCTCCCGGACCTCGCCATCCTCGGCGAACCGGTACCGCACTCCGCCATCGACGCCACAGTGCCCGCCGGCCTTCTGCCGCAGGCATCCTCGAGCTGGCGCGGCCGCCCAGGCCTCCGCGGCCACCGCATCGCCGACGGCGTGTCCGGCCTCGACTTCTCGGCCCGGCTCCGCATGGTGACGGCCGGCACCAAGGGCAGCACCGCCGTCGTCGTCCAGTCCGATCCCGACGCCGGCGTCACCGTTTCGTCCTCCCTCACCCTGCACGACGGTGGCCTCCTTGAGCTGCGGCACACCCTCACCAACGACGGCACCACGCCCTACCAGCTCGACGAACTGGCAACGGTCCTCCCCGTGGCACCGGACGCCACCGAACTTCTTGACCTGACCGGCCGCTGGTGCCGGGAAAACCACCCGCAGCGCCGGTCCATCCAGCAGGGCACCTGGGTCCGGACCGGACGGCACGGCCGCACCGGGCACGACTCCTCGCTGCTCTTCGCTGCCGGCACCCCCGGGTTCGGCAACCGCCACGGGAAGGTCTGGGCCACCCACCTTGCCTGGAGCGGCAACCACGAACAGTTCGCGGACAGCATCGGCGATGGCCGCACCATGATCGGCGGCTCCGAACTCCTGGGCCCGGCCGAGGTCATCCTCGAACCCGGGGCCAGCTACACCACGCCGGCGCTGTTCGCCGCCTACTCGGACCGCGGCCTGGACGGCATCAGCGAGGCGTTCTACAGCTGGTTCCGGTCCCGCCCCCACCACGTGCTGCCGACGGCGTCCACCACCGGCGCCACCGGCGCGGCTGCCGGCAAGCCCCGTCCGGTGGTGCTTAACACCTGGGAAGCGGTCTACTTCGACCACAACCTGCCCACGCTGATCGAGCTGGCCGACTCGGCCGCGGAGCTGGGCGTTGAGCGGTTTGTGCTCGACGACGGCTGGTTCCGCGGCCGCCGGGACGATCACGCCGGCCTGGGCGACTGGTATGTCGACGAAACGCTCTGGCCGGACGGCCTCACTCCGCTGATCGACGCCGTGACCTCCCGCGGGATGGAATTCGGCCTCTGGGTGGAACCGGAAATGGTCAACCTCGATTCGGACATCGCCCGGGCCCACCCCGAGTGGATCGCGGGGCCGGCCGCCGCATCCCACAAGGACGGCGGGCGCCTGCCGCTTGAATGGCGGAACCAGCACATCATCGACCTGGTGAACCCGGAAGCATGGCAGTACATTTTCGACCGCGTGGACGCCCTGCTGCGTGGGAACAACATCAGCTACCTCAAGTGGGACCAGAACCGGGACCTCCTGGAACACGGCCACGCCGGACGGTCCTCCGTCCACGAGCAGACCCTGGCCGCCTACCGCCTGTTCGACGAACTCAAGAAGGCCCACCCCGGCGTCGAGATTGAAAGCTGCTCCTCCGGCGGCGCCCGCGTGGACCTGGGCATCCTGGAACGCACGGACCGGATCTGGGCCTCGGACTGCAACGATGCCCTGGAACGGCAGACCATCCAGCGCTGGACCGGGCTGGTGGTCCCGCCGGAACTGGTAGGCGGGCACGTCGGCCCCACCACCTCCCACACCACGGCCCGCACGCACGATCTGTCCTTCCGCGCCATCACGGCCCTTTTCGGGCACTTCGGCATGGAATGGGATGTCCGCGAAGTCCAGGGCGCCGAACGCGAACAGCTCAAACGCTTCATCGGGCTCTACAAGGAACACCGGGACCTGATCCACTCCGGGCGCATGGTCCGTGCGGACATTGCGGACGGATCCCTGATGCTGCACGGCGTGGTGGCCCCCGCGGGCTCTGAAGGCACGACGGCGGCGCTGTTCGCGCTGGTGAGCACCCGCACCTCGTTCGCCGAGCAGACCGGCCGGATCACCATCCCCGGTCTGGAACCGGAACGTTCCTACCGGGTGGAGGCCATCTTCCCGGCACCCGGTGACGCCGACTACGCCCACACCTTTACGCAGGTCCGTCCCCCGGCCTGGCTTGCCGACGGTGCGGTTGCGGACGGCCGGTTCCTGGCCGAGGTGGGCCTGCCGATGCCCATCCTCAACCCCGAGCACGCACTGCTGCTGAGGTTCACGGCAATCTAGTCAGCCGTGCTCCGCATGCGCCCTACCCAGCGCTTCCAAGGCAACGCGGGGTCACTTTACGCCCGTTCCGGGGCCCCGGACGGGCGTAAAGTGACCCCGCGTTTCTTTTGGCCGTGACTCTGGCGCTAGATTTGCACCCATGACTGAAGCCACCTCCAACGAAGACAGCCGCGGGACCATCCTGGTCATCAACGGACCCAACCTGAATCTGCTGGGCACCCGCGAGCCGGAAAAGTACGGCACGTCCACCCTTGCCGATGTGGAACAGTTGGCCACCGCCACGGGTGAGGCCCACGGATTCACGGTGGAATGCGTCCAGTCAAACCATGAGGGCGTCCTGCTGGACGTCATCCACGCTGCCCGCGGCACCGCCGTCGGAATTGTGCTCAACGCCGGCGCGTTCACCCACACCTCTGTTGCGCTGCGTGACGCTCTGGCTGCGGTGCAGGTTCCGGCAGTGGAGGTGCATATCACCAATGTGCACCAGCGTGAGGAATTCCGGCACCACTCGTTCCTCTCGCCGGTCTGCGCCGCGGTGATCGTGGGAGCAGGCGTGTTCGGCTACAAGCTGGCCATCGACTACCTGGGCGAAACGCTCTAGCCGCCTCCCCTGGGGTGCCTACTTCTGGATGCACTGCCCGGACGAAACAGGCGCGCTCATGCCGGCGGCCTGGGAGGCGACCGGGTAGAGGTCGTCCATGGTGATGGCGAATCCCATCTCGGCGTCGGAGGTTGCCTTGGCGAAAATGACGCCCGCCACCAGCCCGTCCGTGGTCAGCAACGGCCCTCCGGAGTTCCCGGGCTGGACGTCGCCGGCGAGGCGGTAAATCTCCTCAGGGGACGGGTTGTTTCCGTAGATGTCCGGGACCAGCACCGAGGCGATGTCCTGGACGGTGGCCGGTTTGGAC
>NZ_QAIQ01000276.1 GCF_003061105.1 Arthrobacter sp. HMWF013 | reverse complement strand
TCTTCGGAGGCGCCTTCGGCAGCGGTGCGCACGATCACGCCGGCGTGCTCCGGGAGGCGGTCCTTGAGGATGCGCTTGAGGCGGTTGCGTTCGACGTCGGGCAGCTTGCGGGAGATGCCGGTCATGGAGCCGCCGGGCACGTACACGAGGTAGCGGCCGGGGAGGGAGATCTGGCTGGTCAGGCGGGCGCCCTTGTGGCCTACGGGGTCCTTGGTGACCTGGACCAGGACGGTATCGCCTGATTTGAGGGCGTTTTCGATCCGGCGCTGCTTGCCTTCGAGGTTGACGGCGTCCCAGTTCACTTCGCCGGCGTAGAGGACGGCGTTGCGGCCTCGTCCGATGTCAACGAACGCCGCTTCCATGGAAGGCAGCACGTTCTGCACCTTGCCGAGGTAAACGTTGCCGATCAGGGAGTCCTGCTGGGTCTTGGAGACAAAGTGCTCGGCCAGGACGCCGTCCTCAAGGACGGCGATCTGGATTCTGTCGTCGCGCTGGCGGACGATCATCTGCCGGTCAACGGATTCACGCCGGGCCAGGAACTCGGCCTCGGTGATCACCGTACGGCGGCGGCCGGTATCGCGGGATTCACGCCGGCGCTGCTTCTTGGCTTCGAGCCTGGTGGAGCCCTTCACGGACGTCACGCGGTTATTGACCGGAGCTTCGGTGGCGGCACGCGGTGCGCGGACACGCGTCACCGTGTTGGGCGGATCGTCGCCTTCCCCGCCGGTCAGTTCCAGGTCCTGGTCACCACGGCGGCGGCGCCGGCGACGGCGGGACGTCACGCCCTCTTCGGCCTGGCCTGCTGACTCTTCGTCGTCTTCGGCGGCGCCGTCCTGGCCGCCTTCGGCAGCTTCGGCGACGTTTTCGGTGTCGTCGGTACGGCTGCGTCCGCGGCGGCCACGGCTGCGGCGCCGGCGGCGGCCGTTGGCGTCGTCCGCTTCGCCGTCCTCGGCGTCGTCCTCTTCAGGCTCAGCAGCAGCGGCAACGGCGGCCGGAGCGGGGCGTACCACGGTGCTCAGGTCGGGCGCCTGGAAAAGCACTGACGTGGACGAGCCCGGTTCCAGGAAAAGTGAACCGAAGGGACTGGCCGCCTCGGCGCGGGCGGGTTCCGTCGCCGGGGCAGCTGTCTCCTGGACGGCGGCTTCCTGCTGTACCGGCGCCGGTACAGCCGGCTGTTCCGGAACTTCAGGGGCTGCCTCAGGTCCGGTTGCTGCGTCGGCCTCGGAAACAGCAGCGGCCTCCGGGGCAGCAGCAGTTTCAGGGGCTGCGGCAGTTTCCAGCTCAACAGTCTCAGGGGCTGAGGCCTTGCGGGTGGCAACGCGGCGGCGCCGGACAGGTTTCGTGTCGACGGCCATCTCTTCACCCTGAACCGCGGCGGCAGCCTCCACGGCAGCAGGCTCTGCAGCAGCGGGTGTTTCCGTGGCTTCGGCGGCGAAGGCGGGCAGCGGTTCTGCCGGCTCGGCTGCCTTGCGTGCGCGTGTCCGGCGGACGGGGGCCTTGGCTACCGGCGCAGCGGCTGCGGCGTCGCCGGTCAGAGTCAGTGCTTCAGCCGTGCCGGGAAGTGCTGCCTCTGCCTCGGTTGCGGCACCGGCGTCAACTGTTTCGTCTGCGGCGGCAGCCTTGGGTGCTGCTTTGCGGCGGGTCCGGGTGGCCTTCTTCGGCGCTTCAACGGCTTCAGCCACTGCTGCTTCGTCATTAACGGCTGGTACTTGTTCGTTTTCCATAGTGGCAACACTCCTGCCCCTGACGTACCGCCACATCCGGCACCCATTGGGGCACATATTGTCAAAACCCGCAGGCGTTGACAGAAGTCAAGTGGATACTCTCAGGTTCGCACCGGCAGTGGGGTGCGGCAGCCCGTGGGAGCCGTTGGCTGTGTCCTGAAACCCGTTGTTCTACATGCCACAACCAGGTGCCGACCAATGGGACGCGGGAAGCCGGATCAGAGAATCCAAAGCCTGCCCTGCTCGTCATTGGCGGTCTTGGGAACAAGCCACCGGACCGGAGTCCGAATGTGGGTCGGCCTCCAGCCACGTTCATTCTCTCACACCCGGACTGAAAGACGGCGGAAGCCCGGACCTGGATCGCACGCCCCCAGGCTGAATGCTGTCCCCAGCCCGCGGCGTTACAATCAGGCAAGGAGCACCCGACGCAAAGGACGCCACGAACCATGCCCAGCATCTCCCCCGCCACAGGCACCGGCAGCCCCGCAGCCGAACTCATGGCAGGCCCGGATCCTGTGACCTCAGCAGCCGTTCCGCCCATGACCCGTAACCGGCCCCTTGGCTGGCTCATGGTCATCACCAGCCTGATCGGCTGGCTGGCATCCGGGACCCTGGTCCTGGAGAAGCTTGAGGTCCTCAAGGATCCCAACCACACCACTGTGTGCGACGTCAACCCGTGGATCTCCTGCGGCCAGGTGATGCAGACCTGGCAGAGCTCGGTGTTCGGCTTCCCCAACATGTTCATCGGCATTGTGGCTTTCGCCGTCACCCTCGCCGTCGGTACGGCCCTGCTGTCCGGGGCCACCTTCGCCCGCTGGTACTGGCTCGGGCTCCAGGCCGGTGTCACCCTGGGCTTCGCCTTTGTGGTGTGGCTGTGGTCCCAGGCCCTGTACTCGATCCATATCCTGTGCCCGTTCTGCATGATCGTCTGGGCGGCAATGATCCCGCTGTTCGTCTGGGTGACCATCCGGAACGTCACCCATGGTGTCATCCCGGTCCCGGCCGGCGCGGCGCGCCTGCTCGGCGACTCGGGCTGGATCATCACGGCGTTGCTTTACGTGGCAGTGATTGCCACGATCTTCTTCGCCTTCATCCAGGTGTTCGCGGGTACGTCCGGTTTCTAGCAGGCGCACAAAAGAGCCCCCGTTTCCGACGAAACGGGGGCTCTTGTGTGTGCAGGGCGGGGTCATTTAACGCCCGATAAACAGCCTGGAATGGGCTTTGAATGACCCCGCGTTGCCTAGCCCTGGAACCAGATCTTGATCTCGCGCTCGGCTGAGTCCACCGAATCCGAGCCGTGCACCAGGTTCTGCTGGACCTTCAGTCCCCAGTCGCGGCCGAAGTCGCCGCGGATGGTTCCCGGAGCGGCAGTGGTGGGATCGGTGGTTCCGGCGAGGGAGCGGAAGCCTTCAATGACGCGGTGGCCCTCGAAGATGGCTGCCACTACCGGCCCGCTGAGCATGAACTCCACGAGCGGCTCGTAGAACGGCTTGCCCACGTGCTCCTCGTAGTGCTGCTCCAGAAGCTCGCGGCTGGCCTCAACCTTCTTCAGCTCGGCGAGGGTGTAGCCCTTTGCCTCAATGCGGCTCAGGATGGCGCCGCTGAGATTGCGGGCCACGCCGTCGGGCTTGATCAAAACTAGGGTGCGCTCAATGCTCACAACTGCTCCAATGCGTTGGTGGGGTTTCGGGACAATTCTACGAGGCTTGCGGGGAGTCCCCGTGCGCCGCGTTCCATTCGGCCTGGTCACGGTCGCGCTGCGCGGACTCGGAGTCGATCCGGATGCCGGTCCTGATCCCGTACCACCAGGCAAGGGCGAACAGGGCGCCCACCAGGAACATCATGGGTTCAACAATCCCGGTCAGGATCAGCACGATCTGCAGGATCCAGCCCAGCGCCACACCCCACGGCCTGGACAGCACCGCACACGCGAAGATCATGACCAGGCTAAGGGCGATTCCGGTGCCCAGGATCAGAGCCGGCGGAAACTCCCCGCGCTTGAGTCCGAAAACGGCCAGGGTGGCGAAAAACACCACGAACGCCTCGAGCAGCAGGACGGTGGAGGCGAACATTACTTTCGTGGACCGGCGCTTCCTGGGCATCCCGGGGCGCCATTCCCGCTGGGCCTTGGTCAGTCTGGCCATAGCTAGGCCTCCGTCTTTCCGAGCAGGATCCGTGCCTCGGCCACCAGGGTGATGGACCCCGTCACCAGGACACCACCGGAAAGGTCGTCATTGGCTTCGGCGCGTTCCACGGCCCATTCGAGGGCGTCGTCGAGCTTTTCGGCGATGTGGATGTTGTCCTCGCCGAAACCCATCTCCACTGCGAGTTCAGCCAGCTCGGCTGCCGGTACTGCCCGCGGCGAGTTGGACTGGGTGAAGCAGTATTCCTCCGCAATCTCACCGAGGGATTCCTTGAGCTGGCGCAGGATTTCTTCGGCGTCCTTCTCCTTGAGCACCCCCACCACCGGCACCAGCCGGGTGAAGCTGAAGGCCTCCTGGATCGCTTCGGCCGAGACCCGGATTCCGTCGGGGTTGTGGGCGGCGTCCACGATGATGGTGGGCGCCGTCCGGACCACTTCCAGCCGGCCCGGCGAGGTCACAGACGCGAAGGCTTCCTGCAGGACTTCGGCGTCGAGTTCCTTTTCGCCGCCGAAGAATGCCTCGAGTGCAGCCACGGCAACGGCCGCGTTCTGGGCCTGGTGCGCTCCGTGCAGCGGCAGCAGCAGTTCCGGATACCGGCCGGCGATGCCCTGGATGCTGACCACCTGTCCGCCCACGGCGACAGTCCGGGATTCGACGCCGAACTCCACTCCTTCAAACCTGAAGGGCACGGAGACTTCCTTGGCCTTTTCCAGCAGCACCTGTGCAGCGTCCACGGGCTGGGCCGCACTGATCAGGAAACCCCCGGGTTTGATGATCCCGGCCTTCTCGTGGGCGATGTCCTCGGTGGTGTCGCCGAGCAGGTCCGTGTGGTCCAGGGAGATGGGGGTGATCACTGATACCTGGCCGTCCCCGACGTTGGTGGCGTCGGTAATCCCGCCCAGGCCCACCTCAACGACGGCGACGTTGACGGGCTGGTCGGCGAACACTGCGAAGCCCAGGATGGTCAGGCATTCGAAGTACGTGAGCCGGGGCTCGCCGGCTGCGGTGAGTTCGTCGTCGACGATCTGCAGGTAGGGGCGGATCTCATCCCAGATACGGACGAACGTCTCATCCGACACAGGGTGGCCGTCAATGCTGATCCGTTCAGTGACCCTGGACAGGTGCGGGCTGGTGTAGCGGCCGGTGCTCAGGCCGTGGGCACGCAGCCCGGCTTCGATCATCCGGGCGGTGGAGGTCTTGCCGTTGGTGCCGGTCACGTGGATGATCGGGAAGGCCTTGTTGGGCTCCCCCAGGACATCCATGGCACGGAACAGCGGCGCAAGGCGTGGTTCCATCTTGTTTTCCGGAGCGCGGCCCAGCAGCTCGGCGTAGACACTTTCCACGGAGAATTCGTCGGTCATATCCTAGGCCTCTGTCTTTTCGACGGTGATGAGCGGTTCGCTCGATTCGGCCGGCACGGTGTCCAGCTCCAGGGTTAAGGTTTCGGTTTTGACCAGCCCGGCGTTGGCCAGCAGGGCATCAAGGACCTGCTGCCCGGCCGTGACGGTGGTCCGGATACGGTCGCTGACGTTCAGTCCGGCATCCTTGCGGGCCTGCTGGATGGCGCGGACCATATCGCGTGCCGTCCCTTCGGCCTCAAGTTCCGGCGTGACTTCGGTGTTAAGCACCACGAAGCCGCCGCCGGGCAGCACTGCGGCTGCCCGTGAGCCGGCACCCTCGGCAGCTTCAGCCACCACGGTCTCCAGCGTGTACTCCTGGGGTTCCAGCTCCAGTCCCCCGGCGGTGACAACGCCGGCGTCGGAGACTGACCAGTCGCCGGATTTGGATCCCTTGATGGCCTGCTGGACGTTCTTGCCCAGGCGCGGGCCCGCAGCGCGGGCGTTGACCACCAGCTTCTGCTCGATCCCGAACTCCTCCGGGGAGGCGCTCTCGGCGTCGAGCAGGCGGACTGAACGGATGTTCAGTTCGTCGGCGACGACGGCGGCGAAGCCTCCCAGCGCATCCGCGCCGGGTGCCACGACTGTCAGTTCCTGCAGCGGGAGGCGGACGCGCAGGTTGGCGGCCTTGCGGAGCGAGGATCCGGTGGAGCAGATCTGCTGGACGCGGTCCATGGCTTCCACCAGCGCCGGGTTGGAGGGGAACAGGCCAGCCTCCGGCCAGTCGGCCAGGTGCACGGACCGGCCGCCGGTGAGGCTGCGCCAGATCTCTTCGGAAACCAGCGGCAACAGTGAGGCAGCCACGCGGGAGACGGTCTCCAACGCTGTGTAAAGGGCATCGAAGGCGTCAACACTCTCGTCGAAGAAGCGCTGGCGGCTGCGCCGGACGTACCAGTTGGTGAGCATGTCGAGGTAGCTGCGGAGTTCGTCGCAGGCACCGGAGATGTCGTAGCTGTCCAGCTGGGCGGTCATGTTTCGGACCAGGTCCCCGGTGTTGGCCAGGAGGTACTGGTCCAGTGTGTCGGAGTAGCCGTCGTAGCGGAGGCGGGCGTCGTAGCCCTGGCCGCCGTCAGCGGCGTTCGTGTAGAGCGTAAAGAAGCTGTAAACGTTCCACAGCGGCAGGATGACCTGGCGGACGCCGTCGCGGATTCCCTGTTCAGTGACCACCAGGTTGCCGCCGCGCAGGATGGGGCTGGACATCAGGAACCAGCGCATGGCGTCCGAACCGTCGCGGTCCAGCACCTCCGAGACGTCCGGGTAGTTCCGCAGGCTCTTGGACATCTTCTGCCCGTCGGAGCCCAGCACGATGCCGTGGCTGATGACGTTGCGGAACGCAGGCCGGTCAAACAGTGCGGTGGACAGGATGTGCAGCATGTAGAACCAGCCACGGGTCTGGCCGATGTACTCCACGATGAAGTCGGCCGGGTTGTGGGTATCGAACCAGGCTTCGTTCTGGAACGGGTAATGCACCTGGCCATACGGCATGGAGCCGGAATCGAACCAGACGTCCAGGACGTCCTCGACGCGGCGCATCACGGACTGGCCC
>NZ_QAIQ01000275.1 GCF_003061105.1 Arthrobacter sp. HMWF013 | reverse complement strand
GCTCCGGCCGTTGGGATTGGAGACAAACGCCCAGGTCCCCGGCCGGATCCTCCGTGGCGGCCTTCGGCTGCCTGCCAATGCCACCCGGATTCTTGACCACTCGCTCGAACGCGGCGTCCTGACGGCCAGGGGATACGACAGGGTTTTGCGGTTGGCCTGGACGCTCGCGGACCTGTCCCATCGGGACATGCCCGATACCAACGACATCGGCCAGGCCCTGGGCCTCCGGCAGGCTGCCTCGGCAGCTGCGTGAAGGAAGAAGTACATGGAAAACGAACACCTCACCCGGGCAGCACTCTCCCGGCTCATGGAACCGCAGGACGCCGCCGGACTCGCCCTCGTGCAGGCGGCCGGTGCCCGGGACGCGTTGAGGATTGCCACGGGTCAGATGCAGGCCGGTCCGGCGCTCGAGCAGGAGATTACTGGCCTGCTGGCGGACAACGGCGCCGCCTCGGGCTGGGGTGGAATGGCGGCAGCACTCAAACGATGGGCACCACGGATTCCGGATTTAGCCCCCGCACGGGACCTTGCCACCATGGCCCGGCTCGGTGGCAGGCTGATTGTGCCATCGGACGATCTTTGGCCCACCCAGCTCGGTGACCTCGGCATTCACGAGCCCATCTGTCTCTGGTGGCGCGGCGTCGAACAGGAACTGCCGGGCGTGGACAAGTGCGTGGCGCTTGTGGGGTCGCGGGACAGCACCAGCTACGGTGCCTCCGTGACTGGAGATCTGGCCTACTCGCTGGCGCAGAGGGGTTTCACGGTTGTCTCCGGAGGGGCCTACGGAATCGACGCGCACGCGCACCGGGCGGCGCTGGCCGGAGCATCCGGGGCAGTGCCCACCATCGCTGTCATGGCGGGAGGGGTGGACCGGTTCTACCCGTCCGGGAATGAGGATCTCCTGCGGGCAGTGTGCAACCAAGGGGCCGTACTCGCCGAAGTCCCGCCGGGGTCGGCGCCCACCCGGTACCGCTTCCTGCAACGGAACAGGCTGATCGCAGCCCTGGCTGGTGTGACGGTCGTGGTGGAGGCGCGGTGGCGTTCCGGGGCACTGAACACTGCGCATCATGCGGAGAACCTTGGCCGGGCGGTTGGTGCTGTTCCCGGTTCGGTGCACAGTGCCAACTCCGCTGGCTGCCACCGTCTGCTCCGCGATGGCGGTGCGGTCTGTGTGACGGACGCGGCCGAGATCGCTGAGCTGGCGTCACCAAGCGGCCAAGGGCTTGCGGACCAGAAGACGGGCAGTGCTGCCGACCACGATGGTCTGACCCTCGAAGACCTGATTCTTCTTGATGCCTTGCCCCTGCGGTCCACAACGTCCGTGGACAAACTCTGCGCTGTTGCCGGCCTCAGCGCAGAATCAGTCCGGGCAGGGCTGGGCAGGCTGGGGCTTCTGGGGCTTGCGGCCTCAGAACGGGGCGGATGGAAACGGGCCAAGGAATCCGGTTAGTTCACTGTGTCCAGCACGTCGTGAGGGCCAGAATTCTGGGAC
>NZ_QAIQ01000023.1 GCF_003061105.1 Arthrobacter sp. HMWF013 | reverse complement strand
GTGAAAGCTCAGTGCCCAGGGCGGCCGCGGTCATCGGAATATTGAGGGTTGCGTGCAGGTCGTCGCCGTCGCGGGCGTACGTGGCATCGTTGTTGACGCGGATCTCGACGTACAGGTCTCCGGACGGTCCGCCGGCCGGACCGGCTTCGCCCTGGCCCGAAAGCTGGATCCGCGTGCCTGTGGCCACGCCGGCCGGCACCTTGATGGTGAGCGAACGGCGGCTGCGGATACGGCCCTGGCCGCTGCACTCGTTGCAGGGATCCTTGATGACGGTGCCGAAGCCTTCGCAGCTGCCACACGGGGCGGCCGTCATGACCTGGCCAAGAATGGAACGGACAGCCCGCTGGACCTGGCCGCTGCCACCGCAGATATCGCAGCGTTCGGGGTGGCTGCCCTCGCGGCAGCATGAGCCGTTGCAGGTGGGGCAGGTGACGGCGGTATCCACTTCAAGTTTCTTGTTGACGCCGAACACTGCGTCCCGGAGTTCGATCCGGACGCTGATGAGCGCATCCTGGCCACGGCGGACCCGGGACGCCGGACCTGCCTGGCCGCCGGCCCCGAAGAAGGTGTCGAAGATGTCCTGGAACGCGAAGCCCTGGCCGGCGTAACTGCCGCCGCCGAAGCCGTTGTCGGTGCCGTTCTCGTTGCCGGTGGTGTCATAGACCCGGCGCTTTTGGGGATCCGAAAGCACCTCGTAGGCGTGGGTCACGGCCTTGAAGCGGTCCGACGCATCGTCCCCGGGGTTGACGTCCGGGTGAAGGGTGCGGGCCAGCTTGCGGTAGGCCTTCTTGATCTCTTCGCCGGTAGCTTCCGGTGAGACCCCGAGGACGTCGTAGTGGCTGCTCAAAGTTCGTATCTCTTCCTTGTTGTACTGCCGGCAGTTTGACCGCCGGCACTGCTCTTGGTGCCTGGACCGGTGCTGTTACGGACCCAGAATTCTTGAAAGATAACGGGCTACTGCCCTGACGGCCGCCATGGTGGTGGGGTAGTCCATCCGGGTGGGGCCAAGGACGCCGATCTTGGCGGTGCTGTCCGGTCCGTATGCCGTGGCCACCACGGATGCTTCGGCAAGGCCGACGTAGGGGTTCTCGCGCCCGATGCTCACTGTCACGCCGCGGGGATCCTGCGCCATTTCGCTCAGGAGCCTGAGCATCACCACCTGCTCTTCCAACGCTTCAAGCACCGGCCCGATGCTCAGCGGGAAGTCCACATTGGACCGGGCGAGATTCGCGGTTCCTGCCATGACCATACGGTCTTCGCGGCTGTTGTGGGAAAGTGTTTCCAGGCCGTTAGCCAGGGCCTGGGCGGCTGCGCGCTGGCCGTGGCTTACGGACGAAACCACGGCCGGCAGCAGTTGCGTGAGCTGGCTCAGCGGTGTGCCGGACAGGGACCCGAGGAAGTGGGTCCGCAGCGCGGCGATGGCGTCCTCGCCAAGGTCCTGTCCGACGTCGGTCACGCGTTGTTCCACTTTGCCGGTGTTGGCAATCAGGACAACGAGAACCCGCCGCGGGGCGAGGAGAACGAATTCGATGTGCCGGATGGTGGCACGGCTGAGGTGCGGGTACTGCACCACGGCCACCTGGTTGGTCAGCTGCGACAGCAGCCGGACTGTCCGTTCCAGGACGTCGTCGAGATCGTCGGAGCCCTCCAGCAGCGACTGGATGGCCCGCCGCTCTGCCGGCGAAAGCGGCTTCACCGCGGAAATCTGGTCCACAAACAGCCGGTAGCCCTTATCGGTGGGAATCCGGCCGGCGCTGGTGTGCGGGGCTGTGATCAGGCCCTCGTCCTCCAGCGCCGCCATGTCGTTACGGATGGTTGCGCTGGAGACGCCAAGGTGATGGCGTTCCACCAACGCTTTGGAACCCACAGGCTCACGGGAGTGCACGTAGTCCTCCACGATGGCACGCAGTACTTCAAGTTTGCGCGGCTCGCTCACACTCCACCTCCATCTACGGGTCGCGGCCTGTCTGGCCGGGCCGCCGGCATCCTGCTCCCGATCCTGCGGACAGGGAGGGCGGGACAGACCGGCCAGCGTTAGCACTCGACATGCCTAAGTGCTAACAGTCTAATATGACTCACCCCGTTGTTAGCATTGGTACCGCTCCGGGCGAAACTCCGGGGGACCATCTAGCGCGAGGCGGAGTCAACCGATGCAGTACCAGAATTGGGGTCCGCAGGACATCAAGGCGCCTGTCAGGAATGAACTCCCCGAGGTTCCTGCAGAGCGGGGAATGGTCCTCGAAGACGCGCAGTCAGGCTGGGTAGGGGCCGTGACCAGGGTGGAGAAGTCCGGCGGCATGCACGTGGTGGCCCTTGAAGACCGGCGCGGCAAGTCCCGTTCCTTCAAGCTTGGCTTCGGTTTCCTCCTGGAGGGGCAGCCCATCAGGCTGATGCCTCCCGCTCCGCGGCAGCCCGGCACCCCGGCCACCGCAGGCCGTACGGCCTCCGGCTCAGTCCGCGTGGCAGGCCAGCGTGCGCAGGTGGCCAAGGCGAGCAGGATCTGGGTGGAAGGAAAGCACGACGCCGAACTCATCGAAAAGGTCTGGGGCGATGACCTGCGGGTGGAAGGCATCGTCGTCGAACCCCTGCATGGCATCGATGACCTCGCAGGGGCAGTAGCTGCGTTCCAGCCGGGTCCCGGCAGGCGGCTGGGTGTCCTTGTTGACCACCTGGTGGCTGACTCCAAGGAGTCGCGGATCGCAGCAGGGGTTATGGCCTCGCCGGGGGCCGCCGGCAACGTCCTGATCGTGGGGCATCCCTATATTGACGTGTGGCAGGCCATCCGGCCTTCGGTGCTGGGGATCAGCCAGTGGCCCGTGGTACCCCGTGGGCAGGACTGGAAGACCGGCATTCTGGCCGCTTTTGGCTGGCCGCATTCCACCAAGGAAGACATTGGGCTGGGCTGGCAGAAGCTGCTGGGTGCGGTCCACAGCTACGCGGACCTGGAAGCATCACTGCTGGGCCGGGTGGAGGAAGTCATCGACTTCCTGACAGTGCCTTAGCCGCCTGGGACGTTCCGTGGAGGACGGCGCCTCTGCAGAGCGCGCCTCGCGGGGGGCGTTTGGCCATCGACCCAGTATTCTTGATACTGCGCAGGCTGCTGTTTCTTCAGGCCGGCACTCTCCACCAAGCACTATTGCACTCTCGAAGGAATAAACAGTGGCACAAAACGCACGCGAGCACCCGGACGACCAGGGCCGTTCGGAGTACCAGGGCGTTCCCGCAAATGCGTTGCCCCTTACGGCCAGCGAAGACCGGCAATGGGCTACCCTCGCCCACTTTGGCGGGATCCTCGGCTGCGTTCCGTCACTGCTGATTTTCCTGATCTTCCGTGAGCGGGGCCCGTTCACTGCGCAGGAGTCCAAGGAAGCACTGAATTTCAGCCTGCCGCCCACCATTGCTGCACTGGTGGCCAACCTTCTGGTCTTCATCCCGGTGGTGGGAAACATTTTTGCCGTCATCGCGACCCTGATCTGGATCGCCCTGACGTGCTACTCGGTGGCGGCCGGCATCCACGTCAACAAGGGCCAGCCCCACCGCTACCAGTACAACCTGCGCTGGATCAAGTAGTCCCGAGCAACGATTAACCAACGCGGGGTCACTTCCCGCCCAAAATCCTCACTGGATTGGGCCGGAAGTGA
>NZ_QAIQ01000274.1 GCF_003061105.1 Arthrobacter sp. HMWF013 | reverse complement strand
CCCGGTCGCGCCGTACGTTCCACCGGTCCAAGCCCCGGCACCGGCGGCACCTGCTATCGTTCCGGCTGCCCCGGTCCAGGGCCAGTACACCGCCCCGCAAAACAATCCGGGACCACAGGGCGGCGCTGCACCTGTTGTCCCTGCCGCTGGAGAGCAGGCGGTTGCTCCGGTGGAGACGGCCCAGCCCGAGGTTCAGGCTGCCGAGACCGCGATTGTTGTTAGGCCGGGGTCAACGGCCACAGCAGCACCGACAGCTTCCGCTGAGGCTGGTGCTTCCGGAAACCCGACGCCGGCCGCGGTAGGAAGCGAGCAGGTTTCATCCGCCGAGGGAACTGCAGCCGGGTTCATCGCCGGAAGCCTCGGTGTCCTGGTTATCGCTGCTGCACTCCTGTATTGGTGGAAGGGCCGGGCCCACACCTTGCGACGCTGACCGAGGCAACCTCTCCATTGAAAAATACCCGGATAAGTCGGAGAAAGACGAGACTGGAGTACTTCGGACTCTGAATGACGGCACACACTTATTTTCTTTCCGTGGGTACTGAGATTTCCGGTGATTTTTGTCGGCCTAATTAGCCGGAGCCGAATGGACAAGGCTCGGTTCCGGCCGTCAATTCTCCGTCCAGCACGAGGTCCAGGGTGATCAGGCAGCACGGCTCGGTCCGGCAGGATCTTCCGAGAACTTCGCAACTTGCTTCATATCTGGAGTTCAGGTGTGGCGTTATACCCCTTCCGCTCAACTGGTCGTAGAAAGGTCGGAAGGAGCGCGGCCGGCGAACCCGTAAGTGCGCCCGATGTCGCCGCGAGCCCGTATTGGTCATAGCGCATCCCAGTTTTCGTTTAGTGGCCTGGGAAGTTTGGCGAGCAGGACGTGGCCAGGATCAACAGCGTTTAGGGCTTTTTCCAAGTCTGATATTCGTCTCAAATAGGCCTGGCGTTCAAGCATCTCTATCGTGTTTTCCAAGTGGGACACTGCCACGAGGTGGCGGGGGTTGATGCATAAACGCACGCCGCACTTGTGGTGGACGCTTAGCCAGCCCAGCTCCTCTGTAAAGGACCGTGCTGCTTCCCACGAGACACGGTGCGCGAGCTTGTTTGTCTTCCCTCGGCCGATGAACCCATAGCCCGACCGCGTCGCGCCATTCCAGATCCAGCAACCCTCCGGCGCTTCAAGGTCGATGTCACACCGACTCTTCAGGATCTCCATGACGGCGGGGCCGTCACACTGGATGATGGACTGGCGCAGGGAGCCAAGCCGGCCGAACCAGCCAGCCTTGCCCGAGCGGGAATAGTGCGCGTAAAAATCATCAGCCGTCGTCATAGCGCCATGGTAGGGACCGGCACTGACATTGCGATCCGGTAGGTAACCACAGGACGTGTGACGACTCCTACCCAATGACCTGGCCCATCGTGGGGGACATTGTCGTCGCGACTTCAACCGAGAGCTTGTCGAGAATGACACAGGTATACCCAACACCGCTGGCTCGTGTACTGATAATGACTGCTTTCCCGAGCAAGAAGCGCGGGCGTAAAGTCTCCGACAGCCGTCACGCGGGCCTGTGCATAGTTCTAAGCGTGACCACCACAAATAAGACGCCACACGGCACCAGCAGAGGATTTCCGCACCAACTCTTAACGGATTTTCGGAGACGTTGGCTCTTTGGGTTTAGACGTCTCGGCTTGAGCGCCCGTATCCAAGCCATCTCTTCGCCCAGCGCGCGCAAACGGAACTGTCGATGTACAGAAGTTTCAGTAACCCATTTGGGCCAGTGTGGCTTAGTGGTCGCCGTACCGGCGTCCAGCGCAAGCCGGTTCGGTTTGGGCTGTGGCAGCGAATGGTCGCCGGGATTCCCTCGGGGTGGCATGAAGAAAAGTTGCTCACGCCATAGTGCGTTGCGACGAAGAAACCTTGTCAGGCATGCCTGGACTCCCGGCACTCTTCCGGCGGTTCAGGCCTGGTGCTGTCGTTTCCCAACTATTCCGCCAAGGGTGGATTAGCGGCGATGAGCATTTACGAAACCGTTGCTGTGGTCATCGCATCGTAGCCACGGTAGTCGGGTAGATTGCGGATTTCTTCGTCGGCGCCCAAGTCTGGAAGGGGCCACGGGGCTCCAGGTGGGCCCGGACCTGACTGGGCAGCCTCTCGTAACCGTCGAATCGTGTTCCCTATTAGCTCCAAAGTACACGCCCAGATTACGCTGCAACACTTCATCAAGGACACGGGGCCCGGTTCCGGTACGCACGTATACCCAACGGGGACGTGAGAGGGGGAGTACGCTTCCTGCATGGCTCAGATTGAGGGCCCAAAAGCCGGCCGCCCCGACGGAACTCCTCGCGGGCGGCTCCGTGGACAAATACGCTGGCCTCACCATCGATAGCAAGGATAGAGACGCCTCGATCGGGCGGAGTTCGATGACAATGACGCAGCTTGTGTCCTCACCGAGCTGGCTGTGCTGACCATCCATATCCCAGACTGATGTCGGCTTGGAGATGGATGCCGCCAGGCTGCATTCGCGGGAAGGGTCAGAGCATGGTGGGCGTACCACGGGGTCGGTGTCATGACGCTGATCCTCACAGAACCCAAGGAGAAGTAGTCGGTCCTGATCCGGTGGCACCCTGACGGAGTTCACCGGGCCCTGAGGGTTCCGCAGCCATTTCTGCGGAGGCGACACCCGTCGGTGGTGACCGCGAATAGAGGTACGCATGACTAGACCGACCGACCGAACGCCCTTGGACCACGACGAAGCCGACACAGAAAGAGAAACTGACATAGAAAGATACGACGGGTTCGAC
>NZ_QAIQ01000273.1 GCF_003061105.1 Arthrobacter sp. HMWF013 | reverse complement strand
GCAGCCTTCAACCGCTCCGCATTAATACCGTTCAACACCACCGTCGCCCCCGCCCCGGCCAACGCCCGCGCCAACGCATTACCAATCCCCCGGCTCGAACCGGTCACCAACGCAACCCGCCCGGACAAATCAAAAAGTGAAGTCATCGTGTCTTTCCTCAGTTGGTCTTGGTGGTGGGTTGGTCACTCAGATTGGAGATGGTTTGCCGGACCGCGGCCAGGTCGAGGTCCCCCAGTCCTTGACGCTTCAGTTCCGCGTAGAGTTCCACGCCGGCTGCCGCCATCGGCACGGCGGCACCGGCTGCCTGCGCGGCTTCAAGGACAAAGGAAAGGTCCTTGTGCATGAACCGGGCAGGTCCCGTGGGGGTGTAGTCCTTCCGGACGAGGCGCGGACCCACGAGGTCCAGGACGCGGCTTCCGGCCAGGCCGCCGGCGAGGACTTCGAACAAAGCCGCCGGATCCATGCCCGAACGCTCGGCCAGCTCGGCCGCCTCCGCGAGCGCCGCCGTCGTGGTTCCCACAAGGAGCTGGTTGCACGCCTTGGCCAGCGACCCTGACCCCAGCGGGCCCATGTGCCTCACCGTGGTTCCCATTGCTCCGAAGAACGCTTCGAGCCGTCCAAAGTCCTCGGCTGCGCCGCCGGCCATGATGGCCAGTGTGCCCTCGGCCGCGCCCTTGGTTCCGCCACTGACGGGCGCGTCCACGACGGCGGCGTGGCCGCGGCTCGCCTGGTGCACCCGCTCTCCGAAGGCCCGGACCGCTTCGGGCGATACGGAACTCATGACCACTACGGCCGTGCCGGCCGCCGGTGGCGTCTCAACCCAGCTCGCCAGCAGGCCGGACGCGGCCTCCTCGATGAACGGAAGATCGGGGAGCATAAAGGCAATGACCGGGAAGTCCCGCAGAGAGGCAACATCTGGTGCTTTGCTGCTACCAGCACCCTCGAGGTCCTCAACCGGCCCGGGTGAACGGTTCCACGCCGAGACATTCCACCCGGCCCGAAGCAGATTCTTCGCCATGGGCAGGCCCATGAGGCCCAGGCCCACAAAGCCCGCTCTTTTTTCATTCATGGTCGCCTCGACTCACATCGTTGTGTGGTTAATGAAGGGAAATCTGTCCAATATCCTAGCCTCTATTCAGTATGATGAACACCATGACGACCGAAACCATTGTCGCGATCGCCGTCCCGCTCGAAGCTGAGCTGGTGGACCGCATCCGCGCCGTAGACCCGTCCGTGACCGTCCTCTATGAGCCAGACCTGCTTCCCCCCGAACGTTTCCCGGCCGACCATTCCGGAGACCCCGGATTCAAGCGCACGCCCGGGCAGGAAGAGCGGTATTGGGCCATGCTCAACCGCGCGGAGGTCCTCTACGGCCTGCCGAACGAAAGCCCCGCAGGCCTGGCCCGCATAGCCCGCGAGAATCCGCGGCTTCAGTGGGTACACGCCATGGCCGCCGGGGCCGGCGGTGCCGTCAAGGCATCCGGCCTGGACCAGGAAACCCTCAGCAAATTCCGCGTCACCACATCCGCCGGCGTCCATGCGCTGCCCCTGGCGGAGTTTGCCGCACTGGGGATCCTCAACGGCTTCAAGCGGAGTGCCGAGTTGGCCCAGGACCAGGCCGCCAAGGTATGGCCCGAACTGCGGACACCTACCCGGCTGGTCAGCGGCTCCACCCTGGTGGTCACCGGCCTCGGCGAAATCGGCCTGGAGACGGCCCGCATCGCCCGCGCCCTGGGAATGAAGGTCAGCGGGACCAAGCGGACGGTGGAGCCGATCGAGGGAATCGAAGAGGTTTCGGACAATGACGGCCTCACCGGGCTCCTCGCCACCGCTGATGCCGTGGTGAACACCCTGCCCGGTACGCCCTATACGGAGAAGCTGTTCAGCCGGGAAGTCTTTGCGGCAATGAAACCCGGGACCGTATTCGTGAACGTCGGCCGGGGCACTGTTGTGGATGAGGACGCCCTGCTCGAGGCCCTTAACAACGGCCAGGTGTCCTACGCGTGCCTCGATGTTTTTGCCGTGGAGCCGCTCCCCCGGGACAGCCCGCTATGGGCTCATCCCAGGGTTATGGTCTCACCGCATACATCGGCCCTCAGCGCGGCCGAGAACCGCCTGATCTCAGAGCGCTTCTGCAGTAACCTCCGCACGTTCCTCGACGGCGGCGACCTCCCCCACCTGGTGGACCCGGTCCATTTCTACTGACCTGCCGAAACCCGAGAAGGCGGCCTTCCCACTGTGGGAAGGCCGCCTTCTTTGCAGGCAGGTTTTTTAGCTTGCGTCCTCCACCAGGACCAGGTCCCGGCCCACCGTTTCGGGGGTAAAGAAGGTGGTGCCGAACGAGATCAGCGCCAGGACCAGGGAGTAGATGGCCGGGACCAGCCAGGAATGGCCGGTGGCCGCCAGCAGCGCCACGCCGATCATCGGAGCGAACCCGCCGGCCATGACAGCAGAGAGCTCGCGGCTCAGCGCCACACCGGTAAAGCGGTGCTGGGCGCCAAAGAGTTCCGGCAGCAGGGCGCACTGGGGCCCAAGCATGGACTGCACACCCAGGGAGATGCCCACCACCATGACCACCCAAACCAGGGTGACATTGCCCAAAGTGACCAGGTAGAAGGCCGGCAAGGCGATGACGGCCTGGAAGAGGGCGCCGTAGCGGTACACCGGAACCCGGCCGAAGCGGTCGGACAGTGCACCGAAGGTCACCACCATGACTGCAGCAAACCCGGCGGCGATGAGCAGGCCTGTGGGGCCGATGAACTTGTCGCCGGCAAAAACACCGGCGGGCAGGCTGATGAAGGACACCAGGAGCGCGGAGTAGATGGACGAGTTGCCGTTTTCACCCATGCGGAGGCCGATGCCGATGAGCACGTTCTTCTTGGAGTGCTTCCAGATGTGTCCCACCGGATTCTTGGCCACGGCCTTGTGCTTTTCCAGTTCCTGGAAGACAGGCGTTTCCTTGAGCCGGAGCCGGATGAAGACGGCGATGACAATCAGGATGAAGCTGGCCAGGAACGGAACCCGCCACAGCCAGCCCTGCAGGACTTCCTTATCTGCCAGTGCCATCAGGGCAAAGGTGCCCGCGCCCAGCAGCGTGCCCAGCTGGATTCCGACGAACGGCAGCGCAGCGAAGAAACCGCGGCGGCGGCGCGGGGCCACCTCTGAAATCAGGGTGGTGGCACCTGCCTGTTCGGCGCCGGCACCGAGGCCCTGGAGGATCCGCAACGCCACGAGGAGTACGGCTCCCAGCATGCCGGCCTGCTCAAAGGTGGGCAGGAGTCCGATGGCGAAGCTGGCCATACCCATCAGGCCGATGGTCAGGATCAGGACCATTTTCCGGCCGAACCGGTCGCCGATGTAGCCGAAGACCACTCCGCCGAACGGGCGGGCGGCGAAGCCCACTCCATAAGTGGCGAAGGAGGCGATCACTGCGCCGCTTTCGCCCAGCGGCGAGAAGAAGAGCGGGCCGAAGATGAGAGCTGAGGCCAGCCCGTAAATATAGAAGTCGTAGTACTCCAGAGCGGAGCCTACAGAACTGGCAAGTGTTGCCCTTCGCAGCTGGTCAGGATCGACGACGGCGCCATCCAGGTCTGCCTGCGGTGATTTAGTACGAGTTGTCACAAGAACTCCCTCAAAAACACTCCAGGCCCCCGTTGGCCTGGTGGGATAGCAAGGACACCCGTGGCGTCGATCACTATATTGAACAGAGTACAGCAAGTTGAACACTTGGCAAATGGACCGGAATGATTTTTCCTGCCTGGGCCTAAGTCGGTTGCCAGGGCGGCCACCACAGCCCTGATCAGCCCATGGGGTTGCCCAGCGACCGTGCCAGTTCATTCAGTTCCTTGACCATCCGGGAGCCCTGCTCGGCGGAGTAGGTTGCCTTGAGTGCGGTCACGGACAAGCCAAGGCTCGGGCCATGCGCGCCGCGGGTTGGTACGGAGACGGCCAGGCACACCACGCCCGTTGTGGACTCCTCATCCTCGAAGGCGTATCCCTGCTCCCTGATGGTCTGCAGTTGGGCCTTGAGCTCAGCGCCGGTCCGCAGTGACTTGGGCGTCAGCACCGGCAGCTGGACGTCATCAGGAAACATGGCGTCAATGTCATGATCGTGGAGCCGGGCAATCAGGGCCTTGCCCACGGCGCACAGCGAGACCGGCATCTTGTCCCCGATGTTCGAGGTCAGGCGGACCGCCGGGTGACCTTCGTAACGGGCGAGGTAGATGACATTGGTGCCATCGAGCATGGCTATGCGGACCGTTTCCCCGGACAGAGTAGGTGCCTGCTCGCAGAAGCGGTAGAACTCCTGGACTTCGTCGAGCCGGCTCAGATACGCCGCGCCCAGTTCCACCAGCTTGCGTCCCAGCGTGAACTCCGCGCCCTGGCGGCTGATCAGCCGGGCTTCTTCGAGAGCCAGCAAAAGGTTGGAGGTGGACGATTTGGGGATCCCCAGCTCGCGGGCAAGGTCACTGAGCGTCAGCCTCCCGGTGGCGGAGGCTGCCAGTGCGTCCATGACTGCGGCGGCGCGCGTGACGGCAGGTGCCGGAGAGGTGCTCCCCAGACCCTCAGAGGGACGGGAGGTGCGGGAATCGGCCATGATTCTCCTTTGATCGGCACGCGACGGCGCTCAAGTTACTTGCTTGTTCATTCAGCTGAACAGTAACCATCATAATGGCTCGGAGCAGACCCGGCTTCGTCATCCCGCGCGCCAATCAGGCCAATACACCTCAATAACTCCGTGGCGTTTTTTGTTTCCGGAAGTTCACGGTATATTCATCTCAGGCCCTCCACCGCGGCATCCCCCAATAGTCGCGGTGGAGGGTTTTCCAATGCCCAAAAACCCGGGCATTCTAGGCGGCGCCGGCAAGGGATTCCCGTCGCCGCCAGCCCCCTCCCAGTCCGTCACGCTCCAGGATCATTGTGGTCAGGGCGGACTGCGGATTGCGCCCCAGCCTCACCTGGATCTGCATCACCTCGACGTCCACCCGGCCCAGCCCCTTGGGCATCCGGCGCTGTGCTTCCCACCAGCTCACCCGCTCGAACCACCGCACCACTTCGGCGCCGACAGCCCACTCCCGGCCCTCACACAGCACCGTCACCGGGATGCCTTCCTGCGACATTTTCACCTGCACATAATCCATAGCAGGAACTGTAGGTACCGGCACCGACAATTACGGTGGCGGGCCTTGTCACCACAGCAAGGAGTGGCCGGATACAGGAAAACCCCGTTGTTACTGGCCTCACGGGCCTGGAACAACGGGGTTTTATTGGTGGGTCCTACCGGGATCGAACCGATGACATCCACGGTGTAAACGTGGCGCTCTACCAGCTGAGCTAAAGACCCAAACAGCCGATTTCCGCGCCGCAGCACGTCAACCAACGAACATAAACTCTACCTGACCAGCAGGAACAAAAGCCAATCGGCGCCATCAGGGCGGCCGGGCGGAGTCAGAGACCGGGCAGTTCGGCGGCGAGCCAGGTCAGTGCCTCGCTGACGCCGGCATGGAGCTTGATGGCGGCGTGCTGGTCGCCACGGGTCTCACCCCTGTTGATGATCACCACCGGCTTCCCGTTCTTTGCAGCATGCCGGACGAACCGCAGCCCGCTCATCACCGTCAGTGACGAGCCGGCCACCAGGAGCGCCGCGGCGGCGTCCACTGCAGCGTAAGCGGCTTCCACACGGTCCTTGGGCACATTCTCCCCGAAGTAGACAAAATCGGGCTTCAACCTTCCGCCGCAGGCAGGGCAGACTGCTACGACAAAGCTGCTGATGAGATCGGCGTCCTCAACTGTCGAGTCCGCATCAGGGGCCATCTCTACCAGCGCCGACGCAGTGGCACGCTCCAGGAATCCGGGATTCAGCTCTTCAAGCATTCCTGCCACGAAGCGTCTGCTGTAGGTCCGTCCGCAGTCCAGGCACACCACCTGGTCATAGCGGCCATGGAGGTCAATGACGTTCAGGCTGCCGGCGTCCTCATGCAGCCTGTCCACGTTCTGGGTGATGAGGCCGGTGAGCAGTCCGCGCTGCTCCAGCTCTGCAGCTGCGCGGTGGCCCGGATTGGGATCCGCCCTCCGAAGGTGGGACCAGCCGATGTGGTTCCGTGCCCAGTAGCGCTGGCGGTTGGCGGCGTCACGCACAAACTCCTGATACGTCATGGGTGACCTTGGCACTGAGTCCGGGCCCCGATAGTCCGGAATTCCCGAATCCGTGCTCAGTCCCGCGCCGGTCAGCAGTGCCAGGGGCTTGCCGGCCAGCAGATCCCGGATC
>NZ_QAIQ01000272.1 GCF_003061105.1 Arthrobacter sp. HMWF013 | reverse complement strand
GCCGAGCACGGCGGCGATTTGCGCGCCGTGGTGCTGGACCTGGTCAAGCAGATGCGGAACGGCCCGACGGCCTAACCTCGCCCCACCCGAAACGGGGCACTTCGACACGGACACACCGGCCGCCGTCGTGATTTACGACGTCGGCGCCCCCAAAGTGCCCCGCGACGGTTCGCCGGGCCCACTGCCGTCAGGCAGGCAGTGACACCGCAGTGACCGGCATGGAGGAGTCCGGGGCGAAGCGGATGCCGCTGGGACCAATACCGGCCATCACCAGCTGCGCACCGAGGGCGGCCACCATGGCGCCGTTGTCGGTGCACAGGTCCAGCGGCGGCACATGAAGCGTGATTCCCGCCGAAGCGCAGCGCTTGGCTGTGAGCTCGCGGAGCCGGGAGTTGGCCGCCACCCCGCCGCCCAGCAGGACATCCTTGATGCCGTGCTCAACGCAGGCCAGCACGGCTTTGGAGGTGATCACGTCCACCACGGCTTCCTGGAAGGCGGCGGCAATGTCCGCCACGGGAAGGTCCTCGCCGCGGGCCTCGAACTGCTCCACGCAGCGGGCTACGGCTGTCTTCAGACCGCTGAAGGACCAGTCGTAGCGGTGCTTCCCCGGTTCCTCGGCCGTGCCCATGTACTTGGGCTGGGTGAGGCCGCGCGGGAAACGGATGGCTTTGGGGTTGCCTGTCCGGGCCAGCTTGTCGATGGCCGGACCGCCGGGGTAGCCGAGGCCCAGGATGCGGGCCACTTTGTCGTAGGCCTCCCCCGCGGCGTCGTCGATCGTGGAGCCGAGGAGCTGGACGTCGCTGGTGATGCTGTTGATCTCGAGTATCTCGGTGTGCCCGCCGGAGACCAGCAGGGCGCCCAGGTGGTCCGGGAGAGGGCCGCCGCGGCCGGGCCCGGCCACCACGGCGGCGGCAGCACCGTCGTCGTGCTTTCCGTCCAGCAGCCCCACGCCGACGTGCGCCACCAGGTGGTTGATGGCGTACAGCGGCTTGCCGGTGGCTACGGCGAGCGCCTTCGCAGCGCACACCCCGACCATCAGTGCGCCGGCCAGCCCTGGCCCGGACGTGACGGCAATTGCGTCCACGTCCTCCAGCGTCACGCCGGCGTCGGACAGTGCCTGCCGGAGGGTGGGGACAAACGCGTCCAGGTGTGCCCGCGAGGCGATCTCCGGGATCACTCCGCCGAAGCGGACGTGTTCATCCATGGACGAGGACACCGTGTTGGTCAGCAGGGTTGTTCCGCGGACGATCCCGACGCCGGTCTCGTCGCAGGAGGACTCGATGCCCAGCACCAATGGCTGCGGGGTGTTCATGCCTGGCCTGCTTCCGTTGGGGGTTCCGCGGCTGCTCCGGCGCCTTCCGGGACCAGCTGCAGCCGCATGATCAGGGCATCAACGCCGTCGCGGTAATACCCGCGGCGGACGTGGATTTTTTCGAATCCGAACCGCACGTAGAGCTGCTGCGCCCGCGGGTTGTCTTCGCGCACTTCCAGGAGGACGTCAGCGGCGCCGCGGCTGCGGGCTTCGTCGATGAGCCGGGTCAGGAGGGCCGAGCCGATCCCCCGCCCTTCGACTTCCGGCACGACGGCGATGGTCTGGACATCCGCGATCGGCTCGATGCACATCAGGCCGGCGTAGCCCACGATCTCGCTGCCGCTTTCGGCCACCAGGTAGCGGCGTGTCTCGGGCTGGGACAGTTCGGCCAGGAACATCTGCAACGGCCAGGCATCGGCCGGGAACAGCCTTTGTTCGAGGGTGTTGACCGCCGGAACGTCCTCCAGGGTCATGTTTCGGAGGACGACTCCGTCAGCCCGGGGCGCCGTCACAGTGCCCTCTTCCGGGGTCCGGGGACCTGTGCATCGGATTCGCGCAGGTACAGGGGTGTGGAGTCCAGCAGCTTTCCGCCGGCCGCCAGCCTGGCCAGGGCGAACTGGCCCAGATACAGGGCGTCCGGCTGTTCTTTGGCAAAGTCCGGGTCTGCGCGCAGGACGTCACTGTAAAGCCCTGCACCGGCCCCGTAGGCGGGGAGGTCCGGAAGGTCTGCGGCGAAGCTGACGTGCGGGCCGTCCTCCAGCCGGGGCAACTGCCCGTCCGCAAGGCTGTACCGGGCCCAGTAGACCTCTTTCCGCCGCGCGTCCGTGACCACCAGGAATTCGGCCGCGGCATCGGTGGATTCGGCCACCTCGAGCGCCACCGCGTCCAGGCTCATGAGGCCGTACAGCGGTTTATCCCAGACGAACGCCAGGGTACGGGCGGTGGCGATCCCGGAGCGCAGGCCGGTGAACGGGCCGGGGCCCACGCCCGTCACGATCGCGTCGATGTCCTGGCCTGTCACGCCGGCTTCAGCGAGCAGGTCCTGGATCCCGGGGGCCAGCACCTCCGCATGGCTGCGCGTGTCCTCAGTGGAGAAGCTGGCCACCACGCCTTCGAGGGCGTCGTCCGAGACCAGGGCGGCACTGGCCACAGCCGAGGTGTCGATGGCAAGGATAAGCATCAGCGGTTCCCTTCGATGGCGCCGCCGAGGATGGCTCCACCAAGGGCAGGCCTGGCGCTCCAGCGCGGGCCGAAGCCGCGCAGCACGATGGTGCGCGGTTCGTCGTTGTCATCCGTGTCAAAGTCGAGGGTTTCGGGGTGCCCCGGTTGCGGTTCGCCGGCACCCGGCCCGGGCGCTTCCAGCCCCACAGCGCGGTGCAGATCCACCTCAAGCCGGCTCTCGCTCAGGTGCTCCACCCGCCCGCGCCCCCATTCCACCACTGTCACCGATGAGTCCATGGTGTTCTCAAGGTCGATGTCATCAATCTCCGACGCCGACCCCAGCCGGTAGGCATCCACGTGGACCAGGTCCGGGCCGCCCGGGCGGGAGCCGTCAGGCAGGTTCGGGTGGATACGGACCAGCACGAACGTGGGCGAGATGACCCCGGCCCGCACGCCCAGGCCTTCGCCGAGCCCCTGCGTGAGGGTGGTTTTCCCTGCACCCAGCTCGCCGGTCAGCACCAGCAGGTCCCCGCGCTCAAGCTCCGCCCCCAAAGCCGCGCCGAGCGCATGGGTCTGGTCCGCCGTCGTGACCTTCAGTGTCAGTTCCCAGTTCGGCGCCTCCGCGGCGGCCGGCGCACTCACGGCGTCACCTGGCCGCTGGCCGGGGA
>NZ_QAIQ01000271.1 GCF_003061105.1 Arthrobacter sp. HMWF013 | reverse complement strand
CCAGGGAACCGTACGGACCCCTGCACCCTGGCCCAGAAAACAACCCCGGCCCCACCGGCCAGGCCCAGTGCCGCGCCGCTCAGCACCCCGGCAGCGCCAAGCCACAGCCCACCGGCTGTCACCACTGCCCGGACGGTGGGAGCCTCGGCACCGGAGGCCGCCAGCAGTGCAAGTTCGCGGACCTGCCGCTTGGCCCCGACGGCGAAGGCAGCCCCCGCGAGGAGTCCCACCTCGAGCAGGGCCAGGGCGCCCACCAAACCGAGGGTGAGGTACAGCGTCCAGTCATCCCAGACCCTGCCCGCGGCGGCGTCACGGACCGGCGGCGGGTCCAGCACCACACTGCGCGAGAGCACCGAAACGCCTTGCTGGTTCAGCTCGAGAATCTGCTGCCAGGTAACGGGCGCATCGCCGATCAGGTAGTACAGAGTCTCGCGTTCCCCCGCACCGGCTTCTCCCTGGCCGGGTTTGAGGAAGAGGATGGCGTTGTTGTCCGAAAGGGTGGCATCGCGCAGGGTGCCCACTGCTGTGAAGGCACCCGCCGACGTCGTCATTTCCTCCCCCAGTTGCAGGCCAAGGCGCTTCAGGAGTCCCGGCGAAACCAGGACTTCCTCCGGCGTGGCCGGGGCGCGGCCCTGCAGCAGCGTGTATTTCCCTTCAAACGCCGGATTCAGGGCGTCCACAGCCTTGCCGATCAGGCGGACGTCTGCCTCACCCACTTCGCCCGTGACGGCTACCGGCGATTCGGTCAGCACCCCGTAACCGGGCGGGATGACGTC
Organism: Arthrobacter sp. HMWF013; assembly: GCF_003061105.1. Classification (GTDB taxonomy): domain Bacteria; phylum Actinomycetota; class Actinomycetes; order Actinomycetales; family Micrococcaceae; genus Arthrobacter. The sequence goes on along the minus strand of NZ_QAIQ01000271.1, from coordinate 1,461 downwards.
CCGCGGATCCGCCGGGACGTACCCAAGATCCGCCTGCCACCCGCCGCTGAAGGAGGTGTCGTTCAACGGCTCCTGGATCATCTGGCTATTGAGGGAGGGGATCGTGCGGAACCGCGCCTGGGTGCTGCCCAGTTCAAACCGGACCTTTTCGGCGGCCGTCTCCTGAGTGCTCTGGATCAGCGTGGCTGCGCCCGTCATCCCGGCGACAGGCAGCATGATCAGCAGGATGATGAGCAGCGAGCGGCCCTTGTGCCGGCTGATGTCGCGCCGCGCCATCCGGAGGGCTACCCGATAGGACTGCCGGCGGCCGCCGGGTACGGGATCAAGGCGGAGTGCCACCTCAGTACCCTGCCTGGGCCAGGAGGATGGCGGGATCGTGCATGGCAGCTGCCTGGTCCACGATCCGGCCGTCCCGGAGGAACACCACCCGGTCCGCCCACGCAGCGTGCCGGGCCTCATGCGCCACCAGCATCACGGCCGCACCGGCGTCCGCCCTGGCCCGCAGCACTTCCATAACACCTTGGCCGGTGGTGGAATCGAGAGCGCCGGTGGGTTCGTCGGCGAGGATCAGCCTGCGCTCCCCGACGATCGCGCGGGCAATGGCAACCCGCTGCTGCTGGCCGCCGGACATCTGGTCCATGAAGCGGTCCGCGAGTTCGGGAATCCCCACCTGCCGCAACGCATCAAGTGCCTGGCGATGCGCCTTCCGGGTGGCCGTCCCGTCCAGTTCCAGTGGCAGGGCCACGTTTTCGGCGGCGGTGAGCGTGGGCACCAGGTTGAAGTACTGGAACACATACCCGACGGCGCGGCGGCGCAGCCGGGCGAGTTCGTTCAGTCCCAGCCCCGAAAGGGGCGTTGATTCCACAAAGACCGTTCCCGACGTCGGGCGGTCCAGTCCCCCGGCCAGTGCCAGGAGGGAGGACTTACCCGAGCCGGATGGCCCCATGACCGCGACGAACTCGCCGGCGGCGATGGTGAGGTCCACGTCGCGCAGTGCTGCGACCGCCGTCGCACCGTCACCGAAATTCCTGCAGACGTTGGCAAGCTCCAGGACCTGCTGCGGTCCCTGGACGCTCATCGGCGGTTGTCCGCGATGAGCGGGGCAGCCTCTTCCACAGTGACCCCGTTGGACGGTTTACGTGCTGCAGCCTTGCCCGCAGTCTGTGCCTGCTGGATCATCCGCGCTTCACAGAGATCCAGCCAGCGGACCTCTGCTTCCGTCTGGAAGATCAGCGAGTCCAGCACCAGGAGCCAGGCGGTATCCGCCGATTTTGCACTGGCCGAGGTATCCCGGCGGGCCTTGGTGTAATCCTGCAACGCCCGGATGGACGCCACACGCTGGGCCTGGATGATCGCCTGCACGTCCACGCCCGGCAGCGTCACAGCGAGCGCCAGTTTGATGGCCAGCTCGTTGCGCGGCGGATTGGTGCGCTCCACGGGGGCGGCAAACCAGCCCTGCAC
>NZ_QAIQ01000270.1 GCF_003061105.1 Arthrobacter sp. HMWF013 | reverse complement strand
ACCCACCGCAGAGCCGGGCACGGGCTCCACCAGCCCCAGCTCCACCAGACCGTCGGCACCGATCCCCGGCAGGGCGGCGTCGAGCGTTGCCCGCTTCTGCGGTTCAGCCAGGAGCCAGAGACGGACGACGGCGGCGAGCGCCGCGGCGGCAGGGTCACCGCCGGCAGGGTCACCGCCGGCACGCTCCCCTTCGAGAGCTTTTTCGGTGGCCAGCAGCGCCGGGATGAGCTGGTCCCGGTTGAGCGCGCGGTAGGCCGATTCCCCGAGGAGCCCGGCCACGCCGTCCAGCGTGTAGTCGACCCGCCGCAGGTCCGCGGCGAGCGCTGCAAGCAGGTCCGGGAGGTCGCTTCGGGGAGCATCGGGGGTGTTGCCGGCCAGGAAAAGCGTGGAGTCAGTCACCGGTCAAGTCTATTGGCGGCTGCCCACGCCCCAGGTTGCTAAAGGTTCTGCTCCGCGTAGGCCTTCAGCGCATCCCGGACGAAGGCCGCACCTTCGGCGCCGCCGTAATTCCTGGCGAAGCGGGGGTCTGCCACGTACATTTCGCCGAGCCCGGTGACGTACTCCTTCACGTGGGAGTTGCCGCCTGACGTGCCGCCGGAGGCACCCGCTGCGTCCGCAGTCGGGGTTCCCGGGATGCCCGTGAGCCACTCGACGTGCCGCTTGGCGATCGACTGGGCCTCGGCACTGTCCGGGGCAATGCCGCCCGTAGCGGCGGCGATCCAGTCCTCGCCCAGTTTCTGCGAGCGCTGCTTCCACGCGGCCTTCTCATCCGCGCTCATCCCCCGCCACCACGAGTCGCCGCGGGCATAGGCGTCCTTGCCCCAGCGTTCCTCCACTTCATCCTTGTACTGCGTGTGGTCGAAACCGTTGAACATGTCTTCTGCCATGATTTCGCCACCTCCTTTCACTGCTTCGATGGTTTGTGTGACCGACGCGATCTGGCGCGCCAGCCTGTCCTGTTCCTGCTTGAGCCATTCCAGGTGGCCGGCGAGGGCCTTGGCTGCGTCCGTTTGGTCGCTGAGCACCTGGCTGATCACCGGCAGGCCCAGCCCCAGTCCGCGCAGGAGGAGGATGCGCTGGAGCTGCACCAGGGCCGCCTGGTTGTAGTACCGGTAGCCGTTGTGGCCGGTGCGGCTGGGTTTCAGCAGGCCGATCCCGTCATAGTGCCGCAAAGTCCTGCTGGTGGTGCCGGCGATCCGGGCTATCTCCTGGATGGACCAGTCCATGTGCTCCTCCTTTCCTGAGTTGGTTCCGCTGGGGCCCTTAGCGTTGGCGGTCCCTGCCGTTGCTGGCCGTTGCTGACCGGTCCCGGCCAGTTTTCCGGGCTCGTACCTCGACGATAGATCTTGACGCAGCGTCAACGTCAAGTGTTCAGCTGTGGCCTGCGCTTCAGGACTTTCCCGCAGGTCCGGCCGTCCCGGCGTACTATGGATCCATGCAAATCCAGCAGCGATTTATCAGCCCTCGGCCGCTTTCCGGCCGCACGGGCTTCCCATCGCGCGCCTGACTGCAGCTGCCGGGGTCCGTCCGGCTCAGCGGTTGAGGGTGATTTCCCCCTCCCGTACCTGATGCACCAAAGGACCCACTGCCATGAAAACCTACCTTTCCCTCACCCAGCTCAACACCGCCCTTTCCCTGCGCGACCTCTCCGATCCCGTGGCCGGCCCGCACGCGATGCAGCTGCTCCTGGCCCACGTCGTGGCCGCCCTGGAACGGCTCTGGGGCGTGCCGTCGCTCACCCACCGGCTCAACCCGCTGGTTGCCACCGCCGACAACTACGACCGGCTGGGATACTCGCCCGACGACGTCACCCGGGACTCGCGGTATTCCCGGCACGTGAGCCCCACCGTGATGCTGCGCAGCCACACGTCGGCCGGCATTCCTGCCTTGCTGGATTCGCTCCGGGGCGAGCAGGGCCACTACGACCGGCTGCACGTGCTGCCGGGCCTGGTGTACCGCCGCGATGCAATCGACCGCACCCACGTGGGCGCCCCGCACCAGGTGGATCTTTGGCGGCTGAAGGCAAGGGGGCTGCTGGGGCCCTCAGATCTCGACGCAATGATGGCGGCCGTGGTGGAAGCGGTTCTCCCCTCGTCCGCGCATCCGGACGTGCAGTGGCGCTCAACCCCGGCCCGGCACAGCTACACAGCCGCCGGAAGGCAGCTGGACGTGCTGGTGACGCAGCCTGATGGCCGGCGCGAATGGCTGGAACTGGCCGAGTGCGGGCTGGTGGCGGCAGATGTCCTGCGCGGCTCGGGCCTCGATCCCAGGCGCTGGGCCGGCCTGGCGCTGGGGATGGGGCTGGACCGGGCACTGATGCTGCGGAAAGGGATCACGGACATCCGCCTGCTCCGCTCGGGGCATCCGGACGTCCAGGCGCAGATGCTGGACCTGGCGCCGTACCGTCCCGTTTCCGCCATGCCTGAGATCCGGCGCGACCTCTCCCTGGTGCTGGACGCGGAGGCCGATGCCGACGTCGAACTCCTCGGCGATCTCGCCCGCACCGCACTGGGGGCGGACGCGGACGTCCTGGCGGCTCTGGAGGTCAAAGCAGTGACGCCGACGGCGGAGCTGCCGCGGGCCGCCGTCGAGCGTCTCCGGATGCGGGCGGGGCAGGTGAACGTGCTGCTGCGGCTGGTGCTGCAGCCGCTGGACCGGACGCTGACGGATCAGGAGGCCAACTCGTTGCGGGACAGGGTGTATCTGGCGCTGCACCGGGGCGAGGTGCCGGAGCTGATAGCCGGGTAGAGGCCGGGCGGGAAGTCGCGGGTAAGTTGGAGGTATGGCTTTCCGTTCTCCTTTCCTGCCGCGTGCCCTCTCCGTTGCGGCGGCCGCCGCTGCCCTGCTGTCCGTTACGGCGTGCAGCGCGCAGGTCTCCGTGGAGAACGCGGATGTGCCGTCCTGGAAGGCCACCGCACTGCCGTCGGCCAGCGGCACTGTGGCCGAGGACGCCGGAAAGCTCCTTAATGCCCAGCCCGTGGACCGGACGGCGGAGGTTCCGGCGGGCAGCTACACGCTCACGCTCGTCTGCGAGGGCGGCGGCAAGGCCTTTCTCGCGGTGCGGTCTTCAGGCAAGGAACTGGCCGACCTCGGCGCTGCCTGTTACGGAACCCGGGAATCCGAGAAGATCACCCTGACCGAAAGCGGCTCCCTGGAGTTCAGCGCTTCCAGCCTGGACGCACCGCTCATCTACGCTTACAGGCTGGTGGCGGCAGGGTAGCGGTCCCCTACCTTCCGGCAGGGGGCCCGGGGCACTGTCTTGACCCCCGGATCGGGCCTACAGTCGGAGTATGCCCGCCCCGCAGGGTGCGCCTCCGCGCCACGATGCGCCAGCCCTTCCGGGGTTCCGCCCCCGGAAGCTTCAGTGGCGCACCCGGGTGCGGTCCGCCGTCGTACTGTGGACAACCGGCGCCATGCTGGCCGGTGCGTCACTGACGGGGTGTGAATACACGTACGACGACGGTTGGCGGCCCGCCCAGGACGTCACGGCCGCGCCGGCCGTCACCCAGGCCGGGCCGTCCTCGGACTATTGGCGGAGGGATCCGGTCGGGGAGGCTGGACTGGACGCCTGGCTGGAGAGGTCCCAGATGGGGGAAAGCCTGGACACCGCGCACCGGGGCTACGGGCTGCTGCAGGCCCTGGAGGTCCACAACGGGACCACCGCGGCGCTGCCGGCAGGGACTTACCTCATGACATTGCTGTGCCGGAGCCAGCGGCGGGTGAGCTTTACGGTCCGCACCGATGACGTCACCGTGGTGGACCTCAGCCTGCGCTGCGGAGCACTGCGGGAAGAGGTGATCTATCTGTCGGCAGAGTCTGCGCTGATTTTTCGGGTGGAAGCACGCTCCGCGGCCAACTTCGCGTACCGGATCACCCCGCTCTGAGGCCTTTGGGTTTACTGGAGGCCGCTTGTTCCTTAGGCCACTTTGGCTCCGTGGGCCCGTTTAGGCCGCGCAGCCTTCGGGGCAGCGCAGCGTCTCGGGGCTGGACGCGCAGTCTGCGCAGTACAGCGTCAAGGTCCGGCAACTGAGGTTCGAGCAGTTCTCGAACTTGCTGGTGGGCGCGGAGCAGCGGACACACTCACCGATGGTTTTGGCGTCCTCGCTGAATTCCAGGTGCATGCGCTTGTCGAACACGTACAGGGAGCCCTCCCACAGGCCCTGGTCCTTGAAGGTCTCGCCGTAGCGGACGATCCCGCCGTCGAGCTGGTACACCTGCTTGAAGCCGCGGTTAACCATCAGGCTGGAGAGCACCTCGCAGCGGATCCCGCCGGTGCAGTAGGTGACCACCGGCTTGTCCTTGAGGGCGTCGTACTTGCCGGAGTCGAGCTCCTTGATGAAATCGTGGGTGGTGGCGACATCGGGGACGATCGCGTCCTTGAACTTGCCGATCTGGGCTTCGAAGGCGTTGCGCCCGTCAAAGAAGACCACCTCCTCACCGGCCTGTTTCCGGGCATCCACGAGTTCGTGCAGTTCCTCGGGCTTGAGGTGGGTGCCGCCGCCCACCACGCCGTTCCCGTCGACTTTAAGTTCGCCGGGAGCGCCGAAGGAGACGATCTCGTCCCGGACCTTCACGCTCAGCCGCGGGAAGTCCTCTGCGCCGCCGTCAGACCATTTAACGTCGATGCCGTGGAAGCCCTTATATTCACGCGTGGTTTTGACGTACTGCTTGACCGCCCCGATCTCTCCTCCCACTGTGGCATTGATGCCGTCCTTGGAGATCAGGATGCGTCCGGTCAGCCCAAGTTTTTCGCAGAGGGCACGCTGCCAGAGCCGCACCGCGTCCGGGTCAGCGATGGGGGTAAAGCCGTAAAAGAGCACAATTCGGTTCAAAGCCACGTATTTAAGGGTACTGGCTTTGCCCGTGCCGGATCGGCCGGGTTCCCTATGTCCTGACAGACCGGGCGGCGCTGGCAGCGTCCCGCCTGTTCAGCGCGGTTTCGGCCGCACGGTAGCCAAGGACGACGACGGCGAAGGGCACCGCGGTTGCTGTTACTGCGGCCGCGATTCCGCCGGCGCCGCCGCTGAGCCCGGTGCGCTTTCCCAGTGCCGGGCGCCTCCCACCATGGCCACAGCCGCGGCGCCACAGACCAGCAGTGAAAACGGCAAAGAATACGGCTGGAGCACTTCGCTTTCCGCGGGCATCCGGCCAGTCTTTCCGGGTCACGATTACATAAGCAAGTCAGATCAGCCGACAGAACCCCTGTTGCTTGTGACGGGGCTGGAATACCCTCATCACATGAGTCCCGACGCCTTGGTTGGAAACATCACGAACCTTCTTGAAGTCTGGGTAGCCGGTTGGGCCGGTTGCCGCGGCTACCAGCCCTCAGTTGAAGGCCGCTTCCCCGCAGTCCTGCGGGCTGACACCACAGGGGAATGGGAATATTTCGCCCATGACCCCTCCGACGCCGAGTTCGCAGCCCTGGCCGCGAAGGCTGCTGAAGCCCCCACCAGGGTGCTGACCGTCCTCACCAACGACGTCCTGAGGTACACCCAGCTGGCCGAAAAGCACGCTCTGAACGTGACGTCTGCTTCGCAGGCGATGATGATCGTGGACATGGAAACCCAGGACACTGAAGATCCCTGGCTTTCGGACGACGACCTCCAACTGGTGACCTCAGAACTCGACGGCGTCCACCATGCTGTGGTCCGCTCGGGCGATACCGTGGCCGCCAGCGGGAGGGTGTTTGTAGTTGACGGGACGGCGGTCTTCGACAAGATTGTCACCGAACCCACGTTCCAGCGCCGGGGTCTGGGCAGCTTCATCATGAAAGCCCTGGCAGCCCAGGCCATCGGACCGGATGTGGAGAACGGCCTGCTGCTGGCTTCCCTCGACGGTCAGAAACTCTATTCCCACCTCGGCTGGTCCACTGTCTGCCGGGTCCTGATGCTGTCGCTCTCTGATGAGGGCACCGACCTCTCCGTGGGCTGATTCCCTGGCGGACCTGCCGGCTGACCCGCGATTTTTCCGCGGGTGAAAGAATGTTGGGGTGAACCCCCATGACTCGCTGATTCCGTTGCTGGGCCGCGGCCCGGACCCGGAGCAGCTGCGTCATGTCCGGACCATTCCCGCCCGCAAGGCGGTCCACCAGCCGTGGCCGGACTGGGCCCACCCGGATTTGGTGTCCGCTTATGGCGCCCTAGGCATCCATGAGCCTTACCGGCACCAGATCCAGGCCGCGGACCTGGCACACGGCGGTGAGCATGTAGTGATCGCCACCGGCACCGCCTCCGGAAAGTCCCTCGCCTACCAACTGCCGGCACTGGACGCCATCCACCGCTCCGAACTGCGGGTGTTGGCCGAACCCGGAAAGATCCACGACGACGGCGCTGTAACCCTTTATCTGTCGCCGACGAAGGCCCTGGCTGCTGACCAGCTTGCAGCGATCCGCTCCCTGAAGCTGCCCACCGTTCGTGCTGAGACGTACGACGGCGATACTGACCCGGCATCGCGCCGCTGGATCCGGGACCACGCCAACTTCATCCTGGCGAACCCGGACATGCTCCACTTCGGCATTCTTCCCAACCATGCCTGGTGGGCCGGCTTCTTCAGGCGGCTGCGGTACGTGATCGTGGATGAAGCCCACAGCTACCGCGGAGTCTTCGGCTCCCACGTAGCCAACCTGATGCGCAGGCTGCGCCGGATCTGCGCCTACTACGGTGCCGGGACCTCCCATCCCGGGCCGGTGTTCATCGCGGCGTCTGCCACTGCTTCGGAGCCCGCCGCCTCCTTCGGGCGTCTGATCGGGGCACCTGTCCGGGCTGTCGCCGAGGACTCCTCACCGCACGGCTCCACCACCGTGGCTTTCTGGGAGCCGGCGCTCATGGACCTTAAGGGCGAGAACGGTGCGCCACAGCGGCGCACCGCCGTGGCGGAAACAGCCGATCTGCTGGCCAACCTCGTTTCGTCCCGGATCCGGACCATCGCCTTCATCAAGTCCAGGCGGGGTGCCGAAACGATCTCGTCCATCAGCAAACGCCTGCTGGACGAAGTGGACCCGAGCCTGCCGCAACGTGTTGCCGCCTACCGTTCCGGCTACCTGCCCGAGGAGCGCAGGGCTCTGGAGAAAGCGCTGAGGTCCGGCGAACTGTTGGGCGTTTCCAGCACCTCCGCACTGGAGCTGGGGATCGACATTTCCGGACTGGATGCGGTCCTGGTGGCGGGCTGGCCGGGAACCCGGGCTTCGCTGTTCCAGCAGATCGGCCGGGCCGGGCGGGCAGGCCAGGATGCCATCGCCGCTTTTGTGGCCAGCGATGATCCGCTGGACACGTATCTGGTGAACCACCCGGAGGCAATTTTCGACGTCTCGGTTGAGGCAACAGTGTTTGATCCTTCCAATCCATATGTGCTGGGCCCGCATCTTTGTGCCGCCGCGGCCGAGCTGCCGCTTGGCGTGGGAGAACTCGGCCTTTTTGGCGGCACGGCCGAGAAGTTGCTGGGGCAGCTCGTGGACCAGGGCTATCTGCGCCGCCGGCCGGCCGGCTGGTTCTGGACGCATTCCCAGAGCGCTGCCGCGATGGTGAACCTGAGGGCAGACGGCGGCGGCCCGGTAAGCATCGTGGACGCCGATACCGGCTCCCTGCTGGGGACCATGGACTCACCGCAGACGCACTACCAGGCTCACACCGGGGCGGTCTACGTCCATCAGGGCGACAGCTACGTGGTGGAGGACCTGAACGAGGACGACCACTGTGTGGTGGTCCGCCGGGCGAACCCGGACTACTACACCACCGCCCGGGATGTAACGCAGATCGAGGTACTCGAAACGCAGCGGACGGCGCAGTGGGGCGACGTGGCCGTGCATTTTGGCGATGTGAAAGTGACAACACAGGTGGTTTCCTTTCAGCGGAAGGCCATGATCTCGAACGAGATCCTGGGCGAGGAGCCGCTCGAACTCGGCGCCCGGGACCTGTTCACCAAGGCCGTCTGGTTTGTGGTGGAGAACCGTTCACTGACCGGCGCCGGACTCATCGAGGCGGAATTCCCGGGGGCCCTTCATGCTGCGGAACACGCAGCGATCGGCCTCCTGCCGCTGGTGGCCTCCAGCGACCGCTGGGACATCGGCGGAGTGTCCACGGCCATCCACGCCGACACAGGAGTTCCCACCATCTTTGTGTACGACGGGCACCCCGGCGGGGCCGGATTCGCCGAGCGCGGGTTCGATAAAGCCAAGGTGTGGCTGACCGCTACGCGGGACGCCATCAAAGCCTGTGAGTGTGAGTCGGGCTGCCCGTCCTGTGTCCAATCCCCTAAATGCGGAAACAAGAACAACCCGCTGGACAAGGCCGCGGCGATCACGCTCATCAACGTCCTGCTCAGGGATGCCAGCGAAGCACCTCCCCAGCATGCGGAACTTACGCCCCAGCACCACCGGGCGCTCAGTCCGGCTGCGGTTCAGGGCGGCGGACCGGCCCGGGCCTGACCGCTGGCGGGACCGAGCATCGTCCGCGCAATCAGCTGCGTCCGGACCTCGACAGTCTGGCCGGCACCCTCGCTGCAGCTG
>NZ_QAIQ01000269.1 GCF_003061105.1 Arthrobacter sp. HMWF013 | reverse complement strand
GTTTTGGTCCTTTCTGCCGTTGGCTTTACTGCCTCACACGTGGAGAATCTCCCGCGGCTCTACCCTCCGGCGGCCTTGGCGGCTCTCGGTGGCGGGGTCATCCTCGCAGCGGAGGCGTACACCAACGTGCCTGGTGTTTGGGGTGGATTCCTGCCGTGGCTGACGGGCGCCGGGGCTGCGTCTGCCGTCCTGTACGCTGCCCGGCTGTTCCGCAGCATCCCGCTGCAGGGTGACCCGGTGCGTCGCTGGTCCCTTGCGGGGGCCGCTTTCCTGGGGCTCATCATGGCGGCCCTGGCCGGGGTCCGGCACGATGCAACGTCCTGGACGGCGGCTGCCGTGGTGGCCGTCGCCGTCGGCGTCGCCTACCGGGAAGCGCCACTTCGGTCACGGCGGCTGGTCCTGGAGGCGGGTGCGCTCCTGCTGACCGCAGCAGTCCAGCGCGCTGCACTGTTCGAGCTTGATGGGAGGGGCGGCAGGATGTGGGCCGGACTGCCCGATCCGTTCTGGGTGGTTCAGTGGTACGTGGTCCTGGCAGCTGGCCTCGGTGCCCTGAGGTATCTGTCCGGCAGTCCATCAGCAGGACGGTTCCTGACAGGTGCCGCCGCTGTCCTGCTGTCGGCCAGTGGCCTCGGCATACTGTTCGGTGGCGGCGGCGGCCAGCAGCTCTGGGTCCTGGTACTTTTCGCACTGCTCCTGGTGGCAGGTCTGGGCCTGGGGGAGCGGCTGTTCGTCTGGTGGGGTGCCGCCGGGGTAGCGGCCTGCATCCTGTGGGCGATGAGGAACTACACGTTCCTGCTGTTGGCCGTGGTCGCCGCGGGGCTCATCGCTTTTGCCGTCTGGCGCCTGAACCGGGGCCCGGTTTCCGGCCAGGCGGCTGGCCCGGCAGCCGGCCCGGCAACTGGTCCATTTCCCGGCCCAGCAACTGGTCCATTTCCCGCCCCATTTACCGGGCCGGCCACCGGTCAGGCATTGGGGCCGGAAGGCGGCGGGCCCGAGTCTGCCGGACCCGGGCCCGCCGGGCACGAGCCTCTTGGACCTGACCCTGCGGGACCCCGGGATCCTTACAGCAGGCCCTGATACTGTTGCTGGGAACGAGAGGAGTACATCATGGAATGGCTGATTTTTCTGATCATTGCGGCTGCAGTGGTGGCCGGAGTGTTCTGGGCCAAGAAGCATTTCCGCAACGAGATTGACCGCGCCAAGCGCATCAACCGGGCGAACAAGAACCAGTAACCTGCCGGCCGGCAGCCCGGATGCGTCAGTCTTGCTGCCGGTTCCGGGCCTGGCTGAGAGCCTGGTACCAGTAGAACGATTCCTTCGGGGTCCGCTCCAACGTATCGAAATCCACGTGCACCAGCCCGAATCGCTGGGAGTAACCGGCTGCCCACTCGAAGTTGTCCATCAGCGTCCACACGTAGTAGCCGCGGAGATCAACATCGTGGGCGATCCCGCCCGGGGCCGTCGCCTCCATGGCGTGGCGCAGGTGCCCGGCAATGTAGTCGATCCGCTGGTGGTCCTGGATAGGTCCGGTCACGTGGTCCGGTTCGGGGAAGCTGGCTCCGCTCTCAGTGATGTAGAGCGGGGGCAATGCGTGAGTGTAGCGGTCTTTCAGTTCGCGCAGCAGGATTCCCAGATGATCCGGAGCAACCGGCCAGCCGAAACCCGTTGCCTCATACTCCTCAAACGGCACCTGGTGGGCAGGAATCCGGATCATTGCTTCAGCCGGAACTGTCAGGTCATCACCGGCGCCCTGGCCGGCAGCCACTTTCACCGGCTGGTAATAGTTCACGCCGTAGAAGTCCAGGGGCTGGTGGATGTTGCGGAGATCGGCGTCGGAAATCCTGGGCATGGAACGGAACCACGGCTTCGCGAGCCGGAGGGCGAAGGGGTAGCGGCCAAGCAGGATCGGGTCAGCGTAGATCCGGTTCAGCATCAGGTCGAAGACTTTCGCTGCGGCCCTGTCGGTGACCTTTCCTGTTGCAGGCCGGACGGGGGAGTGCAGGTTGGTCACGCCGATGCCGCCGCGGACCCCTTCGGCCCGTAATGCCTGGACGGACAGGCCGTGGGCGAGGAGCTGGTGGTGGACGGCGGGAAACGCCTCGAACAGCAGGCCTTGCCCGGGCGCATGCACTCCGAGGGCATAGCCGTTCAGCACCACCGAGGCGGGTTCGTTGAGCGTGACCCACTGGTCGACGCGGTCACCGAACCGCCGGCCGGCTGCCGCAGAATACTCTGCGAACCGTTCCGCGGTGGCCCTGTTCATCCACCCGCCGCGGTGTTCCAGGGGCAACGGGGTGTCCCAGTGGTACAGGGTAGCCATGGGGGAGATGCCGGCCTCGAGCAGCTGATCGATCAGCCGGTCATAAAAGTCCAGGCCCTGTTCGTTGAAGGCGCCCCGGCCGTCCGGCTGGATCCGCGGCCACGAAATGGAGAACCGGTAGGAATCCACTCCGAGTTCGCGCATCAGCGCCACATCTTCGGGAGAGCGGTTGTAGTGGTCGCACGCCATCGCAGGGGAGTGGCCGTCCATGATGGCGCCGGGTTTCTCCGAGAAGGCATCCCAGCCCGATGGACCGCGGCCGTCCGTGGCGAGGGCGCCTTCGATCTGGAAGGCGGCCGCGGCAACCCCGAGGGTGAACGAACGCGGCAGGCGTCCGGCCAGATCCCGAATGGATACGTCATGTTCGACGGTCATTCCCTTATCATCCATTCGGATGTTGCCGAAGGCAATGACCTGGACGGACCGCGGCGGGAACTCCGGGTGGCGCCGCCGGCGGCGCCACCTGCGGAGACGCCGTCGGACGCGGTAGCGTGCGCCTGCGCACGTCCATTAGCCCAGATTCGCTTCTGCGCATAATATCCGGCATACTAGATGAGTTGTTCAAGCGCTTCTTCGTGTCCCGATCCGGATAATGCCGGGTGTCAGGGTCCAAGTTGAAGACCAAACATAACCCACTCCCCATGGAACTGCGGATTTGTATGCGTGCTAAGCGCGACACGCCCGACCGCGGGGGTCGGTTACGCCGGCAGGTTGAGGAACCCGGATTCTTCCGGATTCAGCTTGTGCGGCGGGTGGCAGTTCAGACTTCAAATGCTTCGGCAGCCACATGCAACACGAAAGTAAACAGAGCAGCCCTACTCAGAGCAGCACTAACTGAAAGAGAGTCAGGCGACATGGCGGGACAAAAAATCCGCATCCGGCTGAAGTCATATGACCACGAGGTCATTGATGTTTCAGCACGGAAGATCGTTGAGACGGTCACGCGCGCAGGCGCCACGGTAGTTGGCCCCGTGCCGCTTCCGACGGAGAAGAACATCTACTGCGTAATCCGCTCTCCGCACAAGTACAAAGACAGCCGCGAGCACTTTGAAATGCGCACGCACAAGCGTCTTATCGACATCATCGATCCCACGCCCAAGGCTGTCGACTCGCTCATGCGTCTCGACCTGCCGGCAGACGTGAACATCGAAATCAAGCTGTAGGGAGGTGCTGAGAGACTATGACCGCAACCCGTAACGTAAAGGGCCTGCTGGGCACGAAGCTCGGCATGACCCAGGTCTGGGACGAGAACAACAAGCTCATCCCCGTCACTGTGGTCCAGGCAGATTCGAACGTCATCACCCAGCTGCGCAACGCAGACACTGATGGCTATGTCGCTGTTCAGATCGGCTACGGCCAGATCGATCCCCGCAAGGTCACCAAGCCGCTGGCTGGTCACTTTGAAAAGGCAGGCGTCACGCCTCGCCGCCACGTCGTCGAACTGCGCACCGCAGATGCTGACACTTACGAGCTGGGCCAGGAGCTTTCTGTTGAGCTCTTCGAAGCCGGCCAGAAGATCGACGTTATCGGCACCACCAAGGGTAAGGGCTTCGCCGGTGTTATGAAGCGTCACGGCTTCCACGGCGTTGGAGCTTCCCACGGTGCCCACAAGAACCACCGTAAGCCCGGTTCAATCGGTGGCGCATCCACCCCGAGCCGCGTCTTCAAGGGCATGAAAATGGCCGGCCGCATGGGCGCCGTTCGTCACACCACGCTGAACCTCACGGTTCACGCTGTTGACGTCGAGAAGTCGCTGCTCCTGATCAAGGGTGCCGTCCCCGGCGCCCGCGGCCAGGTCGTACTCGTACGCACCGCCGTGAAGGGAGCCTAGTTAGATGACTAGCACTGTCAAGGTAGACCTGCCTGCAGAGATCTTCGACGTTCAGACCAACGTGCCCTTGCTGCACCAGGTCGTCGTTGCACAGCTCGCTGCTGCTCGCCAGGGTACCCACAAGACCAAGACCCGCGCCGAGGTTTCCGGTGCAGGTCGCAAGCCGTTCAAGCAGAAGGGCACCGGCCGCGCCCGTCAGGGTTCAATCCGTGCTCCTCACATGACCGGTGGTGGCGTTGTCCACGGTCCCACACCGCGTGACTACAGCCAGCGCACCCCCAAGAAGATGATTGCTGCTGCACTGCGCGGCGCACTCTCTGACCGGGCACGCAACGGACGCATCCACGTTGTTGCTGAACTGGTGGAGGGCACCAAGCCGTCCGTCAAGAACGCACTTGCAACCTTGCGCGGAGTTTCCGAGCGCAAGAACCTGCTGGTTGTCATCGAGCGCGCCAACGACGTTGCAGCACTTTCCGTGCGCAACCTCGCCGGTGTTCACGTTCTGTACGCAGACCAGCTGAACACCTACGACGTACTCGTCTCTGACGACGTTGTCTTCACCAAGGCTGCCTACGAAGCATTCGTTGCTGACAAGGCAGTAGCTAAGAACGAGGAGGATGCCAAGTGAGTGCAGCCACCATCAAAGACCCGCGCGACGTCGTGCTTGCACCCGTCGTATCGGAAAAAAGCTACGGCCTGATCGATGAGGGCAAGTACACCTTCCTGGTGGACCCCCGCTCGAACAAGACCGAGATCAAGCTGGCCGTGGAGAAGATTTTCTCCGTCAAGGTCGAATCGATCAACACCATCAACCGTGCCGGTAAGCGCAAGCGCACCAAATTCGGATGGGGTACCCGCAAGAACACCAAGCGTGCAATTGTGAGCCTCAAAGAAGGCACCATCGACATCTTCGGCGGTCCGCTCTCGTAGCGGAGACCACTTTAACGAGGAAATAAATTATGGGAATCCGTAAATACAAGCCGACTACCCCGGGCCGTCGTGGCTCGAGCGTAGCGGACTTCACTGAAATCACGCGGTCGACGCCGGAAAAGTCGTTGGTACGTCCCCTCCCGAAAAAGGGTGGCCGTAACAACTCCGGTAAGATCACGACCCGTCACAAGGGTGGTGGCCACAAGCGCCAGTACCGTCTGATCGACTTCCGTCGCCACGACAAAGACGGCGTCAACGCCCGCGTTGCCGAAATCGAGTACGATCCGAACCGCACGGCTCGCATCGCCCTCCTGCACTACGTTGATGGCACCAAGCGTTACATCATCGCCCCGAACAAGCTCTCCCAGGGTGACGTAGTAGAAGCAGGTTCCGGTGCTGACATCAAGCCCGGCAACAACCTGCCCCTGCTCAACATCCCGGTTGGTACCGTAATCCACGCAGTTGAACTGCGTCCGGGTGGCGGCGCCAAGATGGGCCGCTCCGCCGGTGCATCGATCCAGCTTGTTGCCAAGGAAGGCCGCTTCGCCCAGCTGCGTCTGCCTTCCGGCGAAATCCGCAACGTTGACGTGCGCTGCCGCGCAACCGTCGGCGAGGTCGGCAACGCCGAGCAGTCGAACATCAACTGGGGTAAGGCCGGCCGCATGCGCTGGAAGGGCGTTCGCCCGACCGTCCGTGGTGTCGCGATGAACCCGGTTGACCACCCGCACGGTGGTGGCGAGGGTAAGACGTCCGGTGGACGTCACCCCGTCAACCCGAACGGTAAGCGGGAAGGCCGCACGCGCCGCCCCAACAAAGAGAGCGACAAACTCATTGTTCGTCGCCGTCGTACTGGCAAGAACAAGCGATAGGAGCCTGGACACATGCCACGCAGCCTGAAAAAAGGTCCTTTCGTTGACCAGCACCTCTTTGTAAAGGTGGACAGGGAAAACGAAAAGGGCACCAAGAACGTCATTAAGACCTGGTCCCGCCGTTCGATGATCATCCCCGACATGCTCGGGCACACGATCGCCGTACACGACGGACGCAAGCACATTCCGGTGTTTGTCACTGAGTCGATGGTCGGGCACAAGCTCGGCGAATTCGCTCCCACGCGGACATTCCGCGGCCATGTCAAGGACGACCGTAAGGGCAAGCGCCGCTAGGCGCCTGCACTTACGTCAAAGACGAGAGAAGGAAAGCAATGGAAGCCAAGGCAATTGCGCGCCACATCCGCGTAACGCCTATGAAGGCCCGGCGCGTCGTCAACCTTGTTCGTGGTTTGCAAGCGAATGAGGCTCTGGCAATTCTGAAGTTTGCCCCACAGGCAGCTTCAGAGCCGGTATTCAAGGTAGTTCAGTCGGCAATCTCCAACGCCCGGGTCCTCGCGGACCGCGACGGCGTGGCGTTTGACGAAGGTGACCTCATCATCAGCGAAGCGTTTGTTGATGAAGGCCCGACCATGAAGCGGTTCCAGCCGCGTGCCCAGGGTCGTGCATTTCAGATCAAGAAGCGCACGAGCCACATCACCGTGGTAGTCGCTACCCCGGAGAAAGAGGAGGCTCGCTAAGTGGGACAGAAAGTTAACCCGCACGGGTTCCGACTCGGCATCACCACCGATCACGTATCGCACTGGTTTGCTGACAGCACCAAGGCCGGCCAGCGTTACAAGGACTTCGTTCGCGAAGACATCCGTATCCGCCAGCTCATGTCAGTTGGCATGGAGCGCGCCGGTATCGCCAAGGTTGAGATCGAGCGCACCCGTGACCGTGTCCGCGTGGATATCCACACGGCACGTCCCGGCATCGTTATCGGCCGCCGTGGCGCCGAAGCAGACCGCATCCGCGGCGAGCTGGAGAAGCTCACGGGCAAGCAGGTTCAGCTGAACATCCTCGAGGTCAAGAACCCCGAGATGGAAGCTCAGCTTGTTGCCCAGGGCGTGGCTGAGCAGCTGACTTCACGCGTGGCTTTCCGCCGTGCGATGAAGAAGGCCATGCAGTCCGCGCAGCGTGCAGGTGCCAAGGGCATCCGTATTGCTTGCTCCGGTCGACTGGGCGGCGCAGAAATGTCCCGCTCGGAGTTCTACCGCGAAGGCCGTGTGCCCCTGCACACCCTCCGTGCGAACATCGACTACGGCTTCTACGAGGCCAAGACCACCTTCGGCCGTATCGGCGTGAAGGTCTGGATCTACAAGGGCGATGTCACCTCCAAGGAACTGGCTCAGCAGGCAGCTGCTGCTCCGTCCCGTGGCCGTGGCGCCAGCGACCGTCCGGGCCGCCCGGGTGGCGCTGACCGCAGCGGTGCCGACCGTGGTGACCGCCGTCGTCGTACCGACCGTCCGGCAGCAGAGGCAGCTCCGGCTGCCGCCGCTCCGGCAGGTGAGGCTGCACCCGCTGCAGTAGAAGGAGGACAGGCTTAAATGCTTATCCCACGTCGAGTCAAGCACCGTAAGCAGCACCACCCGGGTCGTTCCGGAACTGCTACGGGCGGCACCAAGGTCTCCTTCGGTGAGTACGGCATCCAGGCCCTGAGCCCGGCATACGTCACGAACCGTCAGATCGAGTCCGCACGTATCGCGATGACCCGCCACATCAAGCGTGGCGGCAAGGTCTGGATCAACATTTACCCGGACCGTCCTATCACCAAGAAGCCTGCCGAAACCCGCATGGGTTCCGGTAAGGGTTCACCGGAATGGTGGGTCGCTAACGTCAAGCCGGGCCGGGTTCTCTTCGAGATCTCCGGCGTCGAAGAATCGGTAGCTCGCGAGGCCCTGCGCCTGGCAATCCACAAGCTCCCGTTGAAGGCACGCATTTTGCGTCGCGAAGGTGGTGAATAGAAATGGCAGTAGGATCCAAGGAACTTGCATCCGCACAGCTGGACACGTTCGACAACGAGCGCCTCGTTGAAGAACTCCGTAAGGCTAAGGAAGAGCTGTTCAACCTGCGTTTCCAGTCCGCCACCGGTCAGCTGGAGAACCACGGTCGTCTGCGCGCGGTAAAGAAGGACATCGCACGCATTTACACCGTTCTCCGTGAGCGCGAGCTGGGCATTCGTGCCGAGGTTGCCGCACCTGTTGTGGAAGCCAAGGAAGAGAAGAAGTCCAAGAAGGCAGCAACCAAGAAGGCCGAGCCGGCTGAAACGGTTGAGACCGAGGAGGATGCCAAGTGAGTGAAAAGGACGAGAACGTGACGGAAACTGTTTCCGCGGCAGCTACGGCTGCCGAGCGCGGTGACCGTAAGACGAAGCGCGGCTACGTGGTCTCGGACAAGATGGAAAAGACCATCGTTGTCCAGGTTGAGGACCGCGTAAAGCACGCCCTTTACGGCAAGGTCATCCGCCGCAACACCAAAATCAAGGCTCACGACGAAGAGAACACCGCCGGCATCGGCGACCTCGTTCTCCTCGCCGAGACCCGCCCGCTGTCCGCTACTAAGCGGTGGCGCCTGGTCGAGATCCTCGAAAAGGCCAAGTAACACCTGCAGCTCTGGTTCCAGAGC
>NZ_QAIQ01000268.1:10813-14227 GCF_003061105.1 Arthrobacter sp. HMWF013 | reverse complement strand
CGCCAGGACCCGGAACGTTGCCAGTCCCATCGGGGTGATGGGGCGGGTCAGGCCCTGCGCCAGGCTGAAGCAGAGGTAGACCCGGGTGCCAGGACGGGCAGCCGCCCGCTCCGGAACGGGGAAAAGGGTGGTGATGGGCCGCGATTGGACGAGCCACACCCGGCCGTCTCCGGCGATGGCCCACTCAATGTCCTGGGGAGCGCCGAAGTGGCGCTCCACCTGCAGGCCAAGGGCAGCCAGCGCGGCCGCCTGCTGATCGGTCAGACAGGCCGCCGCACCGCCATTGGACGCAGCCACCGTGCGGGTTCCGCCCCCGGGGATCGGCCGGACGGCGATGCGCTTGTCACCGAGCCGCCGTTCCAGGACACTCCCCGAGGCCGGGTCCACCACAAAATGGTCCGGGTTGACCGCTCCGGACACCACAGCCTCCCCCAGGCCCGGACTGGCATCGATCACAGCCTGTTGGCGCCGGCCGGTGAGCGGATTGGCCGTGAACAGGACACCGGCTGCAGCGGCGTCAACCATCCGCTGGACCACCACGGCGAGCGCCACGGCCGCCGGATCGATCCTCCGGCTTGCCCGGTAGCTGACGGCCCGGTCGGTCCAGAGCGAGGCCCAACAGCTGCGGACAGCGTCCACGACGGCGGTGGTCCCCACCACATTGAGGTAGGTGTCCTGCTGCCCGGCGAAACTCGCCGATGGAAGGTCTTCGGCGGTGGCGGACGAGCGGACGGCAACGGGGACATCGTTCCCCAACGCCGCATAGGCCCGTTCGATCGCTTCAACAGTCTCCGCGGGAACAGGAGCGCTGAGGATCACTTCACGAGCCCGGGCGGCCAGCGCTGCCAGGGCGGCGAGGTCGTCTTCAGCGGTGGTTTGCAGAGCCGTGTGGAGCCCGGCCAGCTGGCCCTGTACGTGCGGGTCCCCGGCCGTTGCGTGGCGGTAGGCCTCTGTGGTGAGGCAAAAGCCTTCCGGAACGGGGAATCCGGCGGCACACAACACCCCGAGGTTGGCAGCTTTGCCTCCCACCAGGGGCACCATTCCCGCCCCGATGTCCGCCAATCCCAGGATTGGCGGTGAACCTCCCGTGCCGGGCATTTCCATGCCTCCGCTGCGGAACTTACTTAGGCCGCGCCAAGGATGGGTCCAAAGTTCGCCCGGTCTGCCAGGCGGGGATCCTCGCGGTCCGGAACAACCAGCACCGGGCTCTTGGCGTGGTGCAGGACGCCTGCAGAGGTGGAACCCAGGAGCATCCCGGTGAAGCCACCACGGCCACGGGTGCCCACCACCACAAGCTCCACCTGCCGGCTTGCCTCCACCAGGGCATCCACCGGCGAGCCGTCTTTGAGCGCTGCTTCCATGGGCAGAGCGGGGTAGTGGCTCCGCAGCCAGGCCATCCCGGCGTCGAGCTGTACCTGGATGTCGGCCAGGAGCGCCTTCCTATCCATGGGGGCCGGGACCCAGGCGAGGGATCCGCTGTACTGCGGCACCGCACAAAGCACCCGCAGTTTTGCCCCGAGCCGCTCGGCCTGGGCTGCTGCCTCGAGGACGGCCACGCGCGCCTGCTCGGATCCGTCAACACCGACCACCACCACATTTTCCACGGGGTGGTGCCCGGCTTTGGCCTGTTCAGCCCTGATGCGTTTGTCGTCGGTGGTTTCGCCCAGCCGGTCCGCGCAGATCAGCGGCACGGTGACGGTGGGGCATTTGGCGTGGGCAGGCAGGGCGCTGCTGACTGAACCAAGCAGGCGTCCCACAAACCCGCCGCGCCCCCGGGTGCCCACCACCAGCAGTTCGGCGGCCTCGGACAGCTCCAGCAGCACGCCCGAGGCGTCACCGTTCTCCACGGAGGCGTCGACGTCGATGTTGTAGCCGGAAACCTTGTCCAGTGCCTGCTGGACCACTGCCTCGGCGCCCTCGCGGATCACCGAATCGTCCACGGTGGCGTAGCCGCCATCCAGCCCGGACGCGGCGAAGATCGGCACAGAATACGCCGTCACAATATGCAGCGGCCGGCGGCGGCGCTCGGCTTCCCGGGCCGCCCACACCAGTGCGCACTGGCCGTGATCGGACCCGTCCACGCCCACAACGATTCCGCCCGGGGCGGGCGACGTTCCGGCGTCGTCCCGTTCCGGATCCGGATGCATCTCCTGTGCGCCCATGGGGCCGCCTCCTCGCGATACTGCCTGATGTTGCGGCTATTCTGCCAGAAGCGGGGCCCTCCGCCTGCACCCGGGGCAGTGTCACCGCCCGGACCGGGAATTCCCTGCTTCCGCTTCTCACTATTCTCGGTCCGTGAACACTTAGCAAGCTATCCACAGCTCCCATGGGAAGGTTATCCACAGCCTGCCCCTGACCGGGGGGAAAGCGCATTCAATGCGGGCGGGAATGTTTCGGTTTGGGCTACCCATGGGCGCAAATGTTCTGTAGTCTTCGAGGCACTGCCGGTCCGGGACGCCCTGAGTAAGGAAGCATCCCGGGCCGGTTCTGCGGCCGGACTTTGGGGGTAAGGTGGCGCATGCGGGCGACGACGCCCGCGCCAGCCGAAATCTTCGAAGGAGGGAAACTGTAGTGTCAAGCATGCCTGTGAATGGCGGGACTGAACGGACCACCACGGTGATCATCGGCACGGGGCTTTCCGGCCTGGCCGTTGGAGCCGAACTGCGCCGGCGCGGCGTGGACGCGATCGTGGTGGACGGACTCGACATCCTGGGCGCCGGGCAACCGGCCAACACGGCCTCGCTGCAGCGCTGCGACGCCGCGGATTCAGACTCCCTGCGGGAACGCAACGAAATCCTCCGGCACCTGCGCAACTACGCGGCCAGCCACGACATGGACGTACGCAACACCACCCGGGCCGTCCAGCTGACCATGGTAGGCGGAACCGCCGATGGCGGGCGGGACGGCACCAAAGAACCCTTCGTTCCCCGCCAGTGGGAGGTGCACACGCCCAACGGCATCCTGCTGGCCGACAACATTGTGCTGACCCGCTGCGCCCACAGCCAGCTGCGGCGTATGCTCAGCGACTTCGGCATCACCGTCCGCAGCAACCTGGTGGCAGCCATGCGGACCATCGGCATTTACCTGGTGGGCGTGGGCGAACTGATCACGCCCTCACCCAAAGAGGTACTGCGCCAGGCCAAAACCGTGGGGCAGGCCATCTCCGCCAAGGTGCAGCCGGACGGCGGCCCCGCCGCCCTGACCGGCTTCGCTGTCTAGGACCGCTTAGCCATCTAAGATCGCTTAGCCCCGGTCGCTGCCACTGCCTGAACCGTCATGTGCCGCGCTGTCACTGCCTGAGCCGTCACTGCCTGCTGCGAGGCGGCGTTTTGCCAGGACGCCGATAGCCACCAGCAGTCCCAGCGCCACGGCGGCGAAGACCACCAGGCTCCAGGGAAACGGCTCTGACGCGTC
>NZ_QAIQ01000268.1:0-10803 GCF_003061105.1 Arthrobacter sp. HMWF013 | reverse complement strand
CCCGCCGCACCGGCGGTGGCGGTAAACCAGAACGTCCCCTCGATGGGATGCGAATCCGAGCTGACAACGCGCCACGCCACGGTGTAGGCGCCTGCCGGCGCGCCGGCCTTGAGCTTCTGGGACGCCACGTTATCGACGATTTCGACGGTCCCGTCCGCCCACTCGGCGCCGGCGGAATCCTTGACGGAGAACTGCGCGCCGATGCCCAGCGGGTTTTTGTTGAAGGTGACGGAGACCTTCCCGGGCGGGGTGGCCAGAGTTGCGCCCTGGGCAGGGCTGCTGGACTCCGCAGCGTCGTGCGCCGACGCCGGAGCGGAGACGGCCAAAAGCGCGGCGGCAAGAAACACGGCTCCGAGCAGAACACTCAGCAGCTGACGGCGGGTGGATCGCATGGGTGGACTGCTCCCTTGAATTGGATTCCTTCCAGCCTAGGCGAACTTCCGGGCCGGCCCCGCTCCCCGCCTAGGCGCCCACATATGCCGCCAGATGCTTGCCCGTGAGGGTGGACCGCGTTGCCACGAGGCCGGCCGGCGGGCCCTCGAAAACGATCTTTCCGCCGTCATGGCCCGCTCCGGGACCGAGATCGATGATCCAGTCGGCGTGCGCCATGACTGCCTGGTGGTGCTCGATGACGATCACTGATTTCCCGGAATCCACGAGCCGGTCCAGGAGGCCCAACAGGTTCTTGACATCCGCGAGGTGCAGGCCTGTGGTCGGTTCGTCGAGTACATAGACATCGCCCTTCTCGGCCATCTGGGTGGCCAGCTTGACGCGCTGCCGCTCGCCGCCGGACAGGGTGGTGAGCGGCTGCCCGAGCGTAAGGTAGCCAAGCCCGACATCCACCAGCCGGTGGAGGATCTTGTGGGCCGCCGGCGTACGGGCTTCGCCTTCGCTGAAGAATTCCTCCGCCTCGGTCATCGACATCGCCAGCACCTCGGCGATGTTGCGGCCCCCGAGCCTGTATTCGAGCACAGACGCCTGGAAGCGCTTGCCTTCGCAGTCCTCGCAGGTGGATTCGACCGTGGCCATGACACCCAGTTCGGTGAAGATGACGCCGGCGCCGTTGCAGGTGGGGCAGGCCCCCTCGGAATTCGAGCTGAAAAGTGCCGGCTTCACGTTGTTTGCCTTCGCGAACGACTTGCGGATGGGCTCGAGCAACCCGGTGTACGTGGCGGGGTTGCTTCGGCGTGAGCCTTTGATGGCACCCTGGTCGATCACCACCACTCCGTCCCGGTCGGCCACCGAGCCTTGGATCAGCGAGCTCTTACCCGAGCCGGCGACCCCGGTCAGGACGCAGAGCACTCCGAGCGGGATATCGACATCAACGTTTTGGAGGTTGTGCGTCGAAGCTCCACGGACCTCCAGCTTCCTGGCTGAGGAACGTACTTTGTCTTTCAGGGCCGCCCGGTCGTCGAGGTGGTGTCCGGTGATGGTGTCGCTGCCCCGCAGGCCCTCGACGCTGCCCTCGAAGCAGACGTTTCCGCCTTGAGTGCCGGCGCCGGGACCGAGGTCCACCACGTGGTCGGCGATCCCGATGGTCTCGGGCTTGTGCTCAACCACGAGCACCGTGTTGCCTTTGTCGCGCAACTGCAGGAGGAGTTTGTTCATCCGTTCAATGTCATGGGGGTGCAGGCCGATGGTCGGCTCGTCGAAGACGTAGGTAACGTCCGTGAGAGATGAGCCGAGGTGCCGGATCATCTTGGTCCGCTGGGCCTCTCCCCCTGACAGGGTGCCTGCCGGACGGTCCAGGGAAAGATAACCCAGCCCGATTTCGGCGAACGATTCCAGGATGTGGCGCAGCCCGGTGAGCAGCGGGGCAACGGAGGGTTCCTGGAGGTCCCTGATCCAGCCCGCGAGATCGGTAATCTGCATCCCGCACAGATCCGCGATGTTCCTGCCGTTGATCTTCGAGGAGCGGGCCTCCTTGCTGAGCCGCGTTCCCTCACATTCAGGACACGCCTGGAACGTGATGGCCCGATCCACGAAGGCCCGGATGTGCGGCTGCATGGCCTCGACGTCTTTGGAAAGCATCGATTTCTGGATTTTCGGAATCAGGCCCTCGTAGGTGAGGTTGATCCCCTCAACCTTGATCTTGGTCGGCTCCTTGTAGAGGAGGTCCTGCATCTCCTTCTTCGTAAACTTCGCGATCGGCTTGTCCATGTTGAAGCCGGCGCCGGCGAAGATGCGGCCGTACCAGCCGTCCATGCTGTAGCCGGGGACCGTCAGGGCACCCTCGCTCAGGGACTTGCTGTCATCGAACAGTGCGGTGAGGTCAAAATCGGAGACGGAGCCCATGCCCTCGCAGCGCGGGCACATGCCACCCAGGTAGACGGCGTTTTGCACCACGCTCTTCTCGGTCCGGCCGGACTTCTCGGTACTCATCACCCCACTCGCCTTGCGCGTCGGGACGTTGAAGGAGAACGCTGTGGGCGGCCCGATATGAGGTGCGCCGAGGCGGCTGAACAGGATCCTGAGCATGGCGTTGGCGTCGGTGGCAGTGCCCACCGTGGAGCGGGGGTTGGCACCCATCCGCTCCTGGTCGACGATGATCGCCGTGGTCAGTCCCTCGAGAAAGTCGACGTCAGGCCGCGCGAGGTTGGGCATGAACCCCTGCACAAAAGCGCTGTAGGTTTCATTGATCATCCGCTGCGACTCTGCGGCGATGGTGGCGAAAACCAGCGAGCTCTTGCCGGACCCGGAGACGCCGGTGAACACCGTCAGGCGGCGCTTGGGGATTTCAAGGCTGATGTCCTTGAGGTTGTTCTCCCTCGCACCCTGCACACGGATCAGGTCATGCGTGTCTGCAGCATGGACCGCGGGTGCCTGCAGGTCCGTTGTGGTGTCCGCAGTCATTTTGCCTCGTTGATGCGGATCATGTTGCCGGCGGGATCGCGGAAGGCGCAGTCCCGGATGCCATAGGCCTGCTCGATGGGCTCCTGGACCACTTCGGCGCCGCTTGCCTGCACCTTCTCGAAGGTTCCATCCAGGTCCGGGGTGGCGAGCACGATCCGCGCGTAGCTGCCCTTTGCCATCAGTTCGGCGATGGTCCGCCGTTCATCCTCGGTAAGGCCCGGGTCCGCCGTCGGTGGCTCAAGGACGATGGAGGTCTGGGGCTGGCCGACCGGCCCGACGGTCAGCCAGCGCATACCGCCGTATCCGACGTCGTTGCGCACCTCGAACCCCAGGGTGTCCCGGTAGAACGCCAAAGACGCTTCCGGATCGGTATGGGGGAGGAATGTCCAATGAATTGTGAGTTCCATGACGCCAGTCTAGGCGCGGCTCTGAGCCCGCGCTTCTCTATTCCTGATCGGTCTGGTGACCTGCTTGACCACGCAGGTAGGCATGCCCGCCGCGTGCCCGCCGGCCACGCACCGGTAGCTGCCCGGCGACATGCCCACCAGTTCCGAAAAGCGGGTGCTGAAGGTACCCAGCGACGAGCAGCCGACGGCGAAGCAGACGTCCGTGACGCTCAGGTCACCGCGGCGAAGCAGTGCCATTGCACGCTCGATGCGCCGGGTCATCAGGTAGCCATACGGCGGCTCGCCGTAGGCGAGGCGGAACTGCCGGCTGAGGTGCCCGCCGGACATGTTCACACCCCGGGCGAGCGCCTCGACGTCCAGCGGCTGCGCGTACTCGCGGTCGATCCGGTCACGCACGCGGCGGAGCACGGCGAGGTCGCGCAGATGCTGCTCTTGGGCGGGGTTGGTCCTCACGTGCGTGATAGTGCCACGCCGCAGCGGGGATGTCCAGCGTTTTGTCCACGTTGCCGGCCTGTTGCGCGCCTGTAAAAGGTAGCGAACTTCACGGCGGGTCTGCCCCTCCGTGGTCCGGGAGTCCGCCCTCCGCCGCATAGGATCAAGTATCCCCAAAAGACTCCCCCGGAGGATTAATGCTTAAGCAAGGCTCTGCCCTGGACCGGTACTTCAAGATCACCGAACGGGGGTCCAACCTCTCCCGCGAGATCCGCGGCGGGTTCGCCACCTTCTTCGCGATGAGCTACATCGTGGTTCTCAACCCGCTCATTCTCTCGGGCCCGGACTCCGACGGCACCACGCTGGGGTTCACCGCCGTCGCCGCCGTCACCGCCTTCGTGGCAGGCATCCTCACCATCCTGATGGGAGCGTGGGCCAAGCACCCCTTCGCCCTGGCCACCGGCCTGGGCGTCAACGCGTTTGTTGCCGTCACCGTGGCAACCAACCCTGGCCTGACCTGGCCGGACATGATGGGCCTGGTGGTCATCTCCGGTGTGACCATGCTGATCCTTGTCCTGACCGGTTTCCGCACTGCCGTCTTCAAGGCCGTTCCCGACGGGCTCAAGACGGCGATCGTGGTGGGCATCGGCCTCTTCATCGCGCTGATCGGCCTGGTCAACGCCGGCTTCGTCCGGCGCATCCCGGACGTGGCCGGCACCACCGTTCCCGTGGGCCTGGGTTTCGACGGCAAACTCCTGGGCTGGCCGACGGCCGTGTTCGTCTTCGGCCTGATCCTGACCATCGCCCTGGTGGTCCGCCAGGTCAAGGGCGCAATCCTGATCGGCATCATCACCTCGACGGTTATTTCCGTCATCCTGGAACTGACCCTGCACATCGGCCCCAGCTTCGACGGCAAGGTCTCCAACCCCCAGGGCTGGTCGCTGGTAGCCCCCACGTTCACCGAATGGTCGGCTCCGGACCTGTCCCTGATCGGCAAAGCCAACCCGTTCGGCGCCTTTGAGCACCTGGGCTTCGTGGCCGCCACGCTGCTGGCCTTCGTGATCCTCCTCAGCATCTTCTTCGACGCCATGGGCACCATGGTGGGTCTCGCCACCGAGGCCGGAACCATCGACGAGCACGGCAACATCCCCAACGTCGACCGGGTGCTGCAGGTTGATGCCCTGGGCGCCATTGTGGGCGGCGGCGCCTCGGTGTCCTCCAACCAGATCTATGTGGAGGCAGGCGCCGGAATCGGCGAGGGCGCGCGGACAGGTGTGGCATCCATCGTGACCGGCCTCCTGTTCCTGGTGGCCATGTTCTTCACGCCGCTGATCAACCTGGTGCCCTTCGAAGCAGTGGCGCCGGCCCTGGTGGTGGTGGGCTTCATGATGGTGTCCCAGGTGGGCAAGATCGACTGGCAGGACTGGGGCATCGCGATCCCGGCCTTCCTGACCTTCACCCTGATGCCGTTCACCTACTCCATCGCCAATGGCCTGGGCGCCGGGTTCATCGCCTTCGTCCTGATCCGCACCGTCCAGGGGCGGGTCAAGGAGATCCACCCGCTGATGTGGGCGGTGGCAGCGGCCTTCCTGCTCTTCTTCGCTGTGGGTCCGATCGAGGCCGCCCTGGGCATGCTGTAACCCTGCAGCGGATGGCCCCTTACACGGGAGTGTTGGGGGCCATCCCCTCGTCGCCGGTCTCTGCCAGCGCCTTGCGCTCACGGAGCTTGTCCAGCCGGTTCATCAGCGGCGAGGTGGTGGCGCCGTGAATAATGATGGAGAGCGCTACCACCAGCCCCACAAAACCCCACAGCCATTCCGCCTGGTCCGAGAATTCGCCTTTCCCCACAGCGTAGGCAAGGTAGTACAGCGAGCCGATCCCGCGGATGCCGAAAAAGGACAGCGCGATCCTCTCCCGCGGCCCCGTCTTGCCGCCCATGAGCCCCACCCAGCCGGCAACCGGCCGGACCAGCAGCAGGAACGCCAGGGCCACCAGAACCTCAACCCAGCCCATCCGGTCAAGCAGTCCCCTCGCGATGGCGCCGCCCAGCAGGACCAGGATCACCACGGTCATCAGGCGTTCGAGCTGCTCCACATAGGAGTGCAGGACCTTGTGGTAACCGTGCGTGTGTTCCGCCGATCGGATGGTGACGGCGCAGACAAACACGGCAATGAACCCGTACCCCTCGATCATTTCGGTGAGGCCGTAGGCCAGGAATGTTGCGGCCAGAGCCACGAAGCCCTCTGAATGGTTGGCCAGGCGGAGGCTCTCTTTCTGAGCAGAGAAGAAGAGCCGGGCCAGGAGTTTGCCCATCAGGAATCCGACCAGGAGGCCGGCCGCCAGGCGCCACAGAACGTCCACGGCGAACCATTCCGGGAACCACGCCAAGGGCGAGGACCCCACGATGCTGATGGCGATGGCGAGGTACACAAATGGGAAGGCCAGGCCGTCATTCAGGCCGGCTTCGGAGGTCAGGCCGAACCGGACCTCGTCTTCGTTCTCGCTGCCCTCCTCCGCATCCGCCGGTTCGCCCACCTGGACTTCCGATGCCAGCACCGGGTCTGTCGGGGCCAGGCTGGCGGCTACCAGCAGTGCGGCACCGAGCCCGAGCCCGAGGAACCACATCCCGAGCAAAGTCAGGACGATAATGCACACCGGCATGGCGATCCCCAGGAGCCGCCAGGTGGTGGACCAGCTCTTGCGGCCCACGGGACGGTCCAGTGCCAGGCCCGCGCCCATCAGCGAGATGATCACGCAGACCTCCGCCAGGTGGGTGGTGAAGTCATTGTGCTGGAGTGGATCGGGGTCCGGCAGGGTGGGAATCAGGGAAAATGCGGTCAGGCCGGCGCCGAGGAACACCATGGGCATCGAAAAGGGAGCGTTGCGCAGCGCTTTGGGCAGGATGGCTGCGACAAACACGGCCAGGCCGGCGGCGGCAAAGAGAATACTCGGGGCTTCTAGCATGGGCGGCTCTTCCGGAATCGGACGTGCGCATTGGGATTGATCCACAATAGCCCCGCCGCGCACGTTGCACGCTTCCCGCCGCAGCCTGCAGCTTCCGGGATGCCGGACAGCACGACGGCGGTGCCGCTGGTTTTCGCACCCGGCATGCGGTGAAGTTGAGGCATGGTCCTTCCCTCACCTCCCGTCGATCTCCCGCCCGAGCCCTGGACGGGGCGGTTCGACGGCGAAGGCCAGGAACACCGCCGCTGGTGGCAGGCGGTCTCGCCGTATTCCGGCGGCGGCCGCCCGGTAGGTGGCTCCACCGGCTCCGTCGCCACACGCCCGGCTGTCATCCTGGGGTTTGCCAGTGACGAGGGGGTCCGGCGGAACAAGGGCCGCCCCGGTGCGGCCAAGGCCCCCGCCGCCTTCCGCGCCGCGCTGGGCCCGCTTGCCTTCCATCTGGACCGGCAGGTGTTCGACGCCGGCGACGTGGAAGTTTCCGGCGGCGCGCTGGAAGACGGCCAGGCCCGTGCCGGGCATGCCATCACCGCAATGCTCGACGCCGGGAATCTCACCGCTGTCCTGGGCGGCGGCCACGAGACCGCATTCGCCAGTTACCTGGGCGTTGCCGCGTCCGCAGCCGTCCAGGCCGGCAAACGGCTGGGCGTGCTGAATCTTGACGCCCATTTCGATCTGCGCGATGAACCCGCGCCCAGCTCCGGGACTCCGTTCCTCCAGATGGCGCACGCGGAAGCCGCCGCGGGACGCGAACTCCGGTACGCCGTCGTCGGGATTTCAGAACCCGGCAACACGCGCGCACTGTTCAACACCGCCGGGCGCCTTGGTGTGCAGTACGTGCTGGATGAGGACTGCTCAGCTGCGCGGGTGGAGTCCTTTGTGGCCGGTTTCCTGGCCGGGGTGGACGTGCTGTACCTGACGATCGACCTTGACGTGCTGCCCGCTTCCGTGGCACCGGGGGTCAGTGCGCCGGCCGCTTATGGTGTGCCGCTCCCGGTCATCAGTGCCGTGTGCAGGCAAGTGGCGCAGAGCGGAAAACTGCTGCACTTTGATGTCGCCGAACTGAACCCCGCTTTCGACATCGACGGCCGCACAGCCAAGGTGGCAGCACGGCTCGTGGACACCCTGCTGCGCTGACCCGGACCACTGTTTTCGCCGTTGCAGTGCCGGGATGGGAGAGAATGCAAAAAGGTAAGTAAGCTGTCTATCGTGAGTTGAACGGTTTACCTGCTGCCGAAAGGAAGCCTGCCATGAGTCATCAACGCCGAGCCGCGGTCCTCCTGCTCTCTGCGCTGCTCCTCGCGGGTTGCGGGACGTCCTTTCCCAGCGATCCGACGGGAACCCTCGAGAAGGTCAAGGAGGGCACCCTGCGTGTGGGTGCCAGCGAAAACGGTGACTGGGTGGATCTTCCGGACGGCCCTGGCGGCGACGTCGAAGGCACCGAAGCCGAGCTGGTCCGCCGGTTTGCGGCCTCGTTGGGCGCGAAGGTTGAGTGGGTCCCCGGAACCGAGCACGTCCTGGCTGAGGAGCTCAAGCACGGCGGGCTGGACGTGGTGATCGGCGGGCTGGATGACAAAACTCCATGGGCTACCCACGCCGGCCTCACCTTGCCGTACACGGAATCCCGGGACAGCCGGGGCTCGCTGCACAAGCATGTGATGCTGGTGCCCTTGGGTGAAAACGCCTTCCTGCTGGAGCTCGATAAGTTCCTGGCGGAAACCGCAGGTGCGAAATGACGGCCGTGGAGAATCGCAGCGCTGTCCGGTTTGGCCATACCGAACTGCCGACCGAACAGCAGGCCGCACTCCGCAAGGCAGTCACCTTCGAATGGCTCACCATCGGCTTCCTGGCCGTGTCCACCGTTTTGGTGTTTGCGGTACTGGGCAATTCCCAGGCCATGAAGGCCGCGTGGATCGAGGACGTCCTGTCCTTCCTCCCGCCGGTGTCCTTCCTGCTGGCCGCCCGCGTTATCCGCAAGCGGCCCACCGAGGAGCACCCCTACGGCTTCCATCGCGCAGTGGGCATCGCCCACGTAGTGGCAGCGGTGGCATTGACCGTTATGGGCGCCTACCTGATTGTGGACTCCGCCATGGGCCTGCTCACCGCCGAGCATCCCACGATCGGCGGCTTCAACTTCTTTGGCCAGACCATCTGGCTGGGCTGGCTGATGATCGCGGCCATGATCCTCACCGCCGGCCCGCCCATCTACCTGGGCCACGTCAAGATGAAACTGGCCGAAAAGCTCCACGACAAGGTGCTCTACGCCGACGCCGACATGAACAAGGCCGACTGGATGACGGCTGCGGCTGCGGCCGTTGGGGTGGCGGGCATCGGACTGGGCTGGTGGTGGGCTGACTATGCCGCCGCGCTCATCATTTCGGGAAGCATCCTCCACGATGGCATCCGCAACACCCGGGCAGCCATCTCGGCACTGATGGATAAACGGGCGCGGACCTACGACGACGCCGAACCGCACCCCGTGGGCCGGCAACTGGACGAGTACCTCCAGGGCCTGGACTGGGTTGACACCGCGCAGTCGCGCATCCGGGACGAAGGCCACGTCTTCCATGTGGAATCCTTCATTGTGCCTGCCGGACCGATGCCCCGCGTGGAACAGCTGGAAGCCGCCCGGAAAGCCTGTATCGCCCTCGATTGGAAGGTCCAGGACATGGTGCTGGTTCCGGTCGCGGAACTGCCGTCCGAGTACCTGCCTGGACCGACGTCCGGCGGCGAACGGTGAAGGTCCATCCCGCTTGCCCGGCTCAGCCTCAGCCTCAGCCTCAGCCTCAGGCCACTGCACCCTTGAGCACGTAGCGCCGCTCCGGGCGCCCCACGCCGTACTTCAGCCGGACCTCCAGGACGCCCTCGTCGTGCAGGTACTCCAGGTACCGGCGGGCGCTGACCCGGGACGTGCCCAGCTGGACTGCCACCTCAGCGGCGGAGAGATCGCCGTCGGCCTCCTTCAGCGCCGTCTCCACCAGCTTCAGCGTTTCGATGCTGCAGCCCTTGGGCAGCGGCCGTTCGGTCCGGTCCAGGCCGAAGACCCGGTTGACGTCCGACTGCTCCGCCACATCCTTGGACGAGTCCAGGCCCTGGTACGCGTTGCGGTAGTGCTCCAGGCGTTCCTGCAGGTCAGTCTGCGAGAACGGCTTGATCAGGTAATGGACTATCCCGCCGCGGAGTGCCTTCCGGACAGTTTCCACTTCGCGCGCGGCACTGATCACCAGGACGTCCAGTTCCGGGGCGACCTCGCGCAGTTTGTGCATCAGGTCCAGACCGTTGATGTCCGGCAGGTGGATGTCCAGGAGGACCAGGTCGGGCTGCAGGCGGGCGGTCTCCGTCATGGCCTGCGCGCCGGT
Organism: Arthrobacter sp. HMWF013; assembly: GCF_003061105.1. Taxonomy (GTDB): domain Bacteria; phylum Actinomycetota; class Actinomycetes; order Actinomycetales; family Micrococcaceae; genus Arthrobacter. The sequence goes on along the minus strand of NZ_QAIQ01000268.1, from coordinate 791 downwards.
ATGGGCCACGCCGACGACCGCGAATCCGGGCGTGCGCTGGATGAATCCTGCGTGGACCTTGGCCACCATGAAGTCGTCGTCGATGATCAGGACGTTGATCATAACTGTGGCCTCCTTCGTTTGAGCTCCGCAGTAAATACCGCGCCGTTATCGTTGGCCACAGTGAGGTCGCCGCCGGCGCGTCGGCAGACCACCCTCGAGAGGGCCAACCCGAAGCCGCGCCCGCCGTCGGATCCGGGCTGCGGGCCGCCGGGCTGTTTGGTGGTGAAGCCCTGGCGGAAGATCTCCTCGCGGCCGGCGTCGGGGACCCCCGGGCCATTGTCCCGGACAGTCACGGTGACCGTAGTGCCGCCGTCCTGCACCAGCACACTGACGCTTCCCGCCGGAAGCCCGGCGACGGCGTCGAACGCGTTGTCCACGAGGTTCCCTGCGACGGTGGCCAGGTCCCGTGAGAGATCGTCATCCACGCGGCCCAGGGCGGATTCGGGATCCAGCTGGAGTGTCACCCCGCGTTCGGTGGCGAGGCTGGCCTTGGCGATCAGCAGCGCGGCCAGCGCGGGGTCCTGGATCCGGCTGGTGACCTCGTCATTGAGGCGGGTGCGGTCCACGGTGGCACCATTGACGAACTGCACCACCGAATCGTACTCACCGATCTGGATCAGGCCCGAGATCACGTGCAGCTGGTTGGCGAATTCGTGGGCCTGCGCCCGCAGAGTGTCTGTGGCGGTGCGGGTGGCACCCAGTTCGCGTTCCAACGAGGACAGTTCGGTACGGTCACGCAGGGTGGTGAC
>NZ_QAIQ01000267.1 GCF_003061105.1 Arthrobacter sp. HMWF013 | reverse complement strand
CCCCTGATCCGCCCGGTCCACTGGGCCGACGCCGTGGGGGAGGCGCTGCGCGGCACGGACTCGGAACGGCTCCGGGTGCTCCTGCCGGACAACATGCCGGCCGTCGACGCGGACCCGGGCATGCTGGAACGGGTCATCGCCAACCTGGTGGAGAACGCCCTGAAATATGCGCCGGACTCCGACGTGGTGATCTCCGGATCCGTGGGCGGCGCCGGCAGTGCAACAATTGGGGACGTCCCCGCCAGCGAACTCACGGTGGTGGATCATGGCGTGGGCATCCCGGCCGGGGAGGTCCTGGCGATGTTCCGGCCCTTCCAACGGGCGGACGATACCAATCCAGGCACGGGCATCGGGCTGGGCCTGGCCGTGGCGAAAGGCTTCACCGAGGCGATGGGCGGAGTCCTCCTGGCCGAACCCACCCCCGGCGGCGGGCTGACCATGGTGGTCCGCCTTCCGCTGTCCACGGGTGTGGCGCCTGGACCCCGCCCCGAACTGCGCACTGAACCGGGCATGAGAGGACTTGATGGCCGCCGTACTGATCGTTGACGACGAAGTCCCCATCCTCCGGGCCCTGCAGATCAACCTGAACGCCCGCGGCTACTCAACCCTGACCGCCTTCACCGGGCAGGGTGCGCTGGACCAGGCAGCCGCGCACCAGACCGACGTGGTCATCCTTGACCTCGGGCTGCCGGACCTGGACGGCGTGGAGGTCATCCGCCGGCTGCGGCGCTGGAGCGATGTGCCCATTGTGGTCCTGTCCGCGCGGCACGGCTCCGAGGACAAAATCCTGGCCCTGGACGCCGGCGCGGACGATTACGTGACCAAACCGTTCGGCATGGACGAGCTCCTGGCCCGGCTGCGCGCTGCCCTGCGGCGGGGGACAACCGGCGACCTTCCGGTGGTGGAAACCGAGCACTTCACGGTGGACCTGGCGGCCAAGCGCGTTACCCGGGCCGGCGAGACGGTCCGGCTCACGCCCACGGAATGGAAAATCCTCGAACTGCTGGCCCGGAACCGCGGCGCACTGGTCACCCATGACGAACTGCTCAACCAGGTCTGGGGGCCCGCCTACGCCGGCGAGACAAACTACCTGCGGGTCTACCTCGCGCAGCTGCGGCGGAAGCTGGAGACCGACCCCGCCAACCCGCGCCACCTCCTGACGGAACAAGGGCTGGGCTACCGCTTCCAGGAGTGATGCCGCGCACCCCGGCGGGTGCCGCCGTCGGGCGTTAATCCGGGGTTCAAGAGGGCGTTAAGAAAGCATTAAGATCCCCGGAATCCCGGGGTTTCGGGCTCTACGCCGGTGCTACGCTCCGTTGGTTATAGGCGGCACCCTGCTCTCCGTGCGGGGCTTGCTGGCCGCCTCCGGCAGCAACGAAAGACACGTCCTTGACGGCATCAGCCCACTATTCAATCCCCGCCACCGTGCCGAATCCCGAACGGGAGGCTGAGCCCGGCAACGCACTGTCCCGCTGGCTGCTGGAGCACCGGGTGCACCAGCCGGTCGGGCCGGAGGCGGCGGAGGATCATGTGCCCCAGCAGAGCTGGTGGAAGGTCATGTGCCTGACCGGGGTGGACTACTTTTCCACCCTGTCCTACCTGCCGGGCATCGCCGCGCTCGCCGCCGGTGCCCTCTCGCCGCTGGCCACCCTCCTGATCGTGGCCCTCACGCTGGTGGGCATGCTGCCGATGTACCGGCGCGTGGCCGCCGAAAGCCCGCACGGGCAGGGCTCCGTGGCCATCCTCGAGCGGCTCCTGCCGTTCTGGCGCGGCAAAATATTCGTCCTGATTCTGCTGGGCTTTGTGGCCACGTCCTGGATTGTCACCATCACGCTCTCGGCCGCGGACGCCACCGTGCACCTGCTCGAAAACCCCTACCTGCCGCCGTTCCTCGAGGGCCAAGCCGTGCCCATCACCGTGGTGCTGCTCCTGATCCTGGGCGGGGTGTTCCTGCTGGGCTTCTCCGAGGCCGTGGCCGTCGCCATTCCGCTGGTGGCAGTGTTCCTGGTGCTGAACGCGGTGATCATCGGCGTGGGAATGTACGACGCCGTCACCCAGCCCGGTGCCATGGCTGACTGGACCAGCGCACTCACCACCGCATCCGGCGGGTTCGGAGGTGTGGTGGGCCCCGCGCTGGTGGCCTTCCCCCTGCTGGTGCTGGGGCTTTCCGGCTTCGAAACGGGCGTCAGCATGATGCCGCTGGTGGCATCCCAGGGTGCGACGCCCGAGGAGAAGCTGGCCAGCAAAATCCGGAACACCCGCAAGCTCCTGACCACCGCCGCCCTCATCATGAGCGTCTACCTGCTGGGCAGCAGCTTCGTCACCACGGTGCTCATCCCGGCCCAGGAGTTCCAGGACGGCGGCGAAGCGAACGGCCGCGCCCTGGCATACCTGGCCCACGAGCTCCTGGGCAACGGCTTCGGCTCGGTCTACGACGTCAGCAGCATCCTGATCCTCTGGTTCGCCGGGGCATCCGCGATGGCGGGCCTGATCAACATCGTGCCCCGCTACCTTCCCTCCTACGGCATGGCCCCGGAGTGGTCCCGCGCGGTCCGTCCCGTGGTCCTCGTGTACACGGCCATCAGCATCCTCATCACCATCGGCTTCAACGCCGACGTCAACGCCCAGGCCGGCGCCTACGCCACCGGAATCCTCGCCATGATGGTCTCCGGCGCCGTGGCCGTCACCATCTCAGCCGTCCGCCGGAAACAGCGGAAGGCCGCAATCGGGTTCACCGTCCTGACCCTGGTGATGCTCTACGCCCTGGCCGCGAACGTTGTTGCCAAGCCGGACGGCATCGCAATTTCGGGCTTCTTCATCCTGGGCATCGTGGCCGTCTCGCTGGTGT
>NZ_QAIQ01000022.1 GCF_003061105.1 Arthrobacter sp. HMWF013 | reverse complement strand
GCGCCATCGTGCTCTGGATTGCGTGGGGCGCCAAGCTGGCGCTGTCCGGGCCGGGCAACCCGCTTCCCGCCGAGTGGTGGTACTACCTGGGCGGCCCGATGGGCTGCGTCTTCATCGGCGTGGGCGCGCTGCTGGTGCGCAGCCTGGGGGTACTTGTCACCGGACTGGGCATGATCGCCGGGCAGCTTCTTGGTTCCCTGGGCCTGGACCTGCTGGTTCCGTCCCCGGGTACCGTAGTGGCCCCCGCCACCGTCCTGGGAACACTGCTGACCCTGGCCGCCATCATCCTGGCCACCCTGCCCTGGCCCAGGGGCGCCTTCAGGAGACAGGGCCGGTAGGCTAGGACACGCGACTTACGCCGCGCCCTTCGTTTCCTTCGCCCCGCCCCGCCCGCACCCTGCGGTGATGCACCCACGTGCAGCGGGCCAGATAAACCGCGGACCGCACCCAGCGGCCCTGTAGAAATTGGAGTTCCACCCATGGCACCTAAATCCGTTCTCGACCAGGTCATCTCCCTCTCCAAGCGGAGGGGCTTTGTTTTCCAGGCCGGTGAAATCTATGGTGGTTCCCGTTCTGCCTGGGACTACGGGCCCCTTGGCGCGGAGCTGAAGGAAAACATCAAGCGCCAGTGGTGGCAGTCCATGGTCCGCGGCCGCGAAGACGTAGTGGGCCTGGATTCCTCCGTCATCCTGCCCCGCCAGGTCTGGGAAGCCTCCGGCCACGTGGACGTGTTCTCCGACCCGCTGGTGGAATGCCTGTCCTGCCACAAGCGCTACCGGGCCGACCACCTCGAGGAAGAGTTTGAGGAAAAGAAGGGCCGCCCCGCAGAAAACGGCCTGAAGGACATTGCCTGCGCCAACTGCGGAACCCGCGGCGAATGGACCGAACCCCAGGAATTCTCCGGCCTGCTGAAAACCTACCTGGGCCCCGTGGCAAGCGAAGAAGGGCTGCACTACCTGCGCCCCGAAACCGCCCAGGGCATCTTTGTGAACTTCAGCAACGTCCTCACCACGTCCCGCAAGAAGCCGCCGTTCGGCATCGGCCAGATCGGCAAGTCCTTCCGGAACGAGATCACGCCGGGCAACTTCATCTTCCGCACCCGCGAGTTCGAGCAGATGGAAATGGAGTTCTTCGTCGAGCCCGGCACCGATGAGGAATGGCACCGGTACTGGATGAAGGAGCGCATGTCCTGGTACACAGGCCTGGGCATCCGCGAGGAGAACCTGCGCTTCTTCGAGCACCCGCTGGAGAAGCTCAGCCACTACTCCAAGGGCACCACGGACATCGAATACCGTTTCGGTTTCCAGGGCTCCGAGTGGGGCGAGCTTGAAGGCATCGCCAACCGCACCGATTTTGACCTCTCCACCCACTCCAAGGCTTCCGGCCAGGACCTGAGCTACTTCAACCAGGCCACCAACGAGCGGTACACGCCCTACGTCATCGAGCCCGCCGCCGGGCTGACCCGCTCCTTCATGGCGTTCCTCGTGGACGCCTACACCGAGGACGAGGCACCCAACGCCAAGGGCGGCGTCGACGTCCGCACCGTGCTGCGGCTGGACCCGCGCCTGGCACCGGTCAAGGCCGCCGTGCTTCCGCTGAGCCGCAACGAGGACCTCTCCCCGAAAGCCAAGGACCTGGGCGCGCAGCTGCGCAAGAACTGGAACATCGACTTCGACGACGCCGGCGCTATCGGCCGCCGCTACCGCCGCCAGGACGAGATCGGCACCCCGTTCTGCATCACTGTGGACTTCGACACCCTCGATGACCAGGCCGTCACCATCCGCGAGCGCGACACCATGAGCCAGGAACGGGTTTCCCTGGACAAGGTGGAAGGCTACCTGGCCGCCCGCCTGATCGGCGCCTGAGCGTGGCCATCGAGTACCGCGCCTGGCGCGAGGGAGATGACCTGGCGCTGCTGGAGGTCTGGGGCGGACCGGAAACGGACCAGTCCCGGCAGTTCCGCGGCGCACTGACCGTCTCCTCTGCAGGGACGGACGGAACGCCGTGGCGCCGCACCATCGTGGCCGAGGACGTCATCGACGGCGTCGGCATCCCGGTGGCAGCGGGCGTGGTCTACGAGGCCTCGCTGCACCCTGAACGGCTCTGGGCCTACATCGAGGTGGCCCGGGACCACCGCCGCGCCGGCATCGGCGCCACGCTCCTGGCCATGCTGCGCCGGGAAGCTGAACAGTCGCCGTCGGGCGTCACCAGGCTCCGGGCGAAGGTGCAGCCCGGCACCCCGGGGAGGCATTCGCCACGGCCGCCGGGCTGGCACCCATCCAGCGGTCCCGCCTTGTAGTGGTGGAGCCCGGCGCCCTGAAGCTTCCGGTGTTCCCCGCAAAGAACGACGGCGGCGGGCCGGCAAACGATGAAAACGCCGGGTCGGACGTGGTCATGGACCTCGCTACCGGGTCCGTTGAGCTGACCGACGTGGTGGGGCGTTACTACACCTCCATCCACGGCTGGGATTCGCCCGGGGTGCTGTCGGCGGGGCAGGTGCAGAAGCTTTTCCTGGACGATCTCACCGGTGCTCACGGGGCGATCGTCCTGCGGGCAGAACCGGAATCCGCCTTCGGTGCCGGCGTGGCCCCGAGCAGGAAGGGCAGGATCCGGGCGTTCGCGGTGAGCTATGCCGAGGCAGCCCAGGATCCGATGGCCGCGGCCGGTACGGCGTCCGCCACACACGGCGATGCCCGGGCCACCGATGTGTTTGTGGGCCACGAGCCCAACCTGGCGGCCGGCGACGCCGCCGCTGCGGTCCGCGACCTGCTGGCGCTCCTGGCGTACCAGCACCCCGTCATGCTGGAACTGGACGATTCCATGGCAGCCTTGCGTGCCGCCGTCGAGCCGTTGCTGGACAGTGGCCGGGCGCGCCAGATCGGTGCGGACACGCTGGTCATCTCGGACTGACATTCAGTCATTGACTGGCACTTCGGGCCAACTGAATGCCCTCCCGCCGGGGGAGGGCTCACAGCGTCACGTGCACGGACGATTCAGGGAGCAGTTCGTCAAGGGCACGGGCTGCCGGATCCGTGGCGCCAAGGTGCTCGCAGAAGGCCTTCATCACAAAACCGGTGGACAGGGCGTGCCACAGCCGGACGCGGCGGATCATGAAGTGCCCGGCGCCTTTGAGCGAGACATACTGCATGGAGGCGGCCTCTTCGGCGGCGCGCCGCGCGAACTTCAGGGATTCCGTGGGGCTGGTCATCCGGTCCCCGGTGCCGTGCACAATCAGGACCCGTCGGCCGGCAACCCTTGAAGCGGGTGTGCCGGGGTTCAGCCAGGGCGCGAGTGCAACCACGGCTTCCACCTGGGGATGATCGGCGGCGCATACTGCCGTGAGGCCGCCCATGGAATGGCCCACCAGGTACACGGGCAACCCTGGATGCTTCATGCTGATCTGCTGGAGGGCCCAGCGGGCATCCCTTAGCGCGGACATGTCCTGGCCGTTCCAGCCCCGGACACTGTTCCTCAGGGACCAGACCGCCAGCCCGTGGTTCTTTCCGGACCGGTGAAGCTTGCGGGCGAAGGGAACCATCCGGAGCGGGCTGAGCTGGCGGGCCTCCACCGGTTCGAAGCTGTGTGATTTGCCGCCGTGCAGCACCAGGGCCACACCCTTGACGGGCCCCGAAGCCTCGAGGACCGTCAGCACAGCCTGCTGCCTGGCCCCGGACTCGGTGGCGGGTACATTGCGGTGCTGCTCAGTCTTGCCGTTCGTCACGCTGGTTCCTTTCGGTTCCTGCCGCCCATTTATCAACCCTATGGTGCCGGACGTAGAGTTCAAGGTATGAGGATTTACTGCTGATGGGGTCCGGTCACTCCCACGCTCCCATAGGTCATTCGGAGCCAACAGCAGAAGCGATTGCCGCGCGAAGGAAAGCAAACCGCATCCTGGCAGCCGTGCTGGTGCCGCTGACGCTTCTGACCCTGGCTGCCATGGCGATGTTGTGGCCCTCCGGTTTCAAGGAGGGGATCACCCTCGCGAGCCCGTATTCGGCCGCGCCGGGGGTCACCTTCGATACCGGGAAGATCCAGAGCGTTGTTGAGGAAAGCTGCATGCAGGGCTCTACCGGCACCCTGCCGTCGGAGACCGAAGGCCAGGCCCCCCAGGGCTCCGACTGCATGTTCGCCTATACCCAGCCGGATCAGGGCGGCAGCCCGGTCAAAGTGGTGATCAACCCGGAAGTGGCCCAATCCCACGGCGTGAAGCCCGGCGATCAGATCAGGTACCTGAACCTGTCCAACGCCCCGGGCGCCGGGGCTTCTCAGGGCTCCCCGGCCTTCATTTTCGTGGACTTCGTGCGGACATTGCCCATCGTGCTGCTCTCGATCCTCTACGCAGCAGTGGTTATCGCGGTGGCGCGCTGGCGGGGATTCCGGGCGCTTGTGGGGCTGGTGGGCGCCTACTTCGTCCTGGCCGGCTTTATGCTGCCGGGCCTGGTGGAGGGCAAACCGCCGCTGCTGCTGGCGCTGGTGGGGTCAACGGTGATCATGATCGGGGTGCTGTATTTTGCCCACGGGTTCTCTGCCCGGACATCCACCGCGTTGCTGGGCACCATGTTCGGCCTGGCCATCACCGCGCTCCTGGCCGCCTGGGCCACCGACGCAGCCAACCTCGCCGGGGTGGGCAGCCACGATGCCACAACACTGATCAACACCTCGGCCAACATCTCCATTTCCGGGGTCATCCTCTGCGGCCTCATCATCTCCGGCCTGGGCGTCCTGAACGACGTGACCATCACGCAGTCCTCGGCAGTGTGGGAACTTTACGAACTGGCGCCGGGCACCAGCGCCCGGAAACTCTTCTCCTCGGCCATGCGGATCGGCCGGGACCACATCGCCTCCACGGTCTACACCATCGCGTTCGCCTACGCAGGCGCCGCGCTGCCCATCCTGATCATCGTGATGCTCTACGACCGCCCGCTGGGGGACACCCTGACCAGCGCCGAGCTTTCGGAGGAAGTCATCCGGACACTGGTTGGCTCCATCGGCCTGGTGCTCGCCATCCCGGTCACCACCCTGATCGCAGTGCTGGTGGTCAAGGCCACGGGCATCACAGTGGCTGGAGCGGCCGGCGGCGCTCCGGACGACCGGCACCGCACCGGTGCCGGTGATCCGTCGATCAACCCGGACGACGTCGTCGATACCGGTGCGCTCGCAGCGGCCGCTGCCAGCAGCCGCTCGCGACGGGCAACGACGGGAACAATTACCGGCTCCGGGACGCGCAGTGCCGACGGGAACCGCAGTGCCGATGCCGGGAACCGCAGTGCCGACGCCGACGCGCCGGAGACCCGGCGGGGACGC
>NZ_QAIQ01000266.1 GCF_003061105.1 Arthrobacter sp. HMWF013 | reverse complement strand
TCACAGTTCCGTCCGGCCCCATCAGCCTGAACCTGAACAACGAATCGGCGTCCACAAAAACTTCAAACATCCCGGCCATGACAAATCCTTCCGGTCTGCGGATGATCAGCTCCGGCGACGTCCTCGCCACCGGCCTGCCCGAACGCGTTGCTGCGTCCGGTCCCGCGGGTCTGGTCGAACGATCTGTTGATCAGTTCAGCGTGTGCTTAAGAGTCTGGCCGCCGCAGCGGCGGCCTCACAAGACCGGCCGGGTTAACCCTGTGTAAATTGCGTAACACCGCCGGAAGACCGCCGCCCGGGCAGCGGAGCCCACGCACGCTCCCTTAACCGACGACGCCGGCGGGCCACCCTCCCAGGTGGCCCGCCGGCGTCGTACTGGTGTTGCTTCTAGTCCTTGATGAGGTCGTTGACCACGATGGTCTGGTCCCGGTCGGGGCCAACACCGATTGCGGAGAACCGGGTACCGGAGAGCTTCTCCAGGGCGAGCACGTAGTTCCGCGCGTTCTCCGGGAGATCCTCCAGGGTGCGGGCGCCGGTGATGTCCTCGGTCCAGCCTTCGAAGTACTCGAAAATGGGTACTGCGTGGTGGAACTCGGTCTGCGTCATGGGCATTTCATCGTGCCGCACGCCGTCGACGTCGTACGCCACACACACCGGGATCTGCTCGATGCCGGTCAGGACATCCAGCTTGGTGACGAAGTAGTCCGTGAAGCCGTTGACGCGGGAAGCGTGGCGGGCCAGGACGGCGTCGTACCAGCCGCAACGGCGCGGACGGCCGGTGTTGACGCCGAACTCACCGCCGGTCTTCTGCAGGTACATGCCCATCTCGTCGAACAGTTCCGTGGGGAACGGCCCGGCGCCGACACGCGTGGTGTAGGCCTTGATGATGCCGATGGAGCGCGAGATGCGGGTGGGGCCGATGCCGGAACCCACGGACGCGCCGCCCGCCGTCGGGTTGGACGAGGTGACGAACGGGTACGTCCCGTGGTCCACGTCCAGGAACGTGGCCTGGCCGCCCTCCATGAGCACTACTTTGCCCTCGTCCAGCGCCTTGTTCAGGACGAAGGTGCTGTCGATGACCAGGGGGCGCAGGCGCTCGGCGAAGGAAAGGAAGTAGCTGACGATCTCCTCCACCTCGATGTCGCGGCGGTTGTAGACCTTGACCAGGAGTTCGTTCTTCTGGCGCAGCGAGCCTTCCACCTTCTGGCGCAGGATGGATTCGTCAAAGACGTCCTGGACGCGGATACCCAGGCGGGCCACCTTGTCCATGTATGCCGGGCCGATGCCGCGGCCCGTGGTGCCGATGGCGCGGCTGCCGAGGAAGCGCTCCGTGACCTTGTCCAGGACCTGGTGGTAAGGCGCTACCAGGTGGGCGTTGGCGGAAACGCGCAGTTTGGAGGTGTCCGCACCGCGGGCCTCCAAACCATCAATTTCCTGGAACAGAGCCTCCAGGTTCACCACGCAGCCGTTTCCGATGATGGGAACCGCGTTGGGGCTGAGGATGCCGGCCGGAAGGAGCTTGAGCTCATACTTCTCACCGCCTACGACGACGGTGTGCCCGGCATTGTTGCCACCATTGGGCTTAACGACGTAGTCCACACGGCCACCCAAAAGGTCTGTGGCCTTGCCTTTTCCTTCGTCGCCCCACTGGGCTCCTACGATCACGATTGCTGGCATGGGATCCTCCCCCATTCGTTCGGGCCGCACTCCGGGCTGACCCGCCGGCGGTACGCCGGACGGTTCACCGAAAGACGGCGCCGTTCATGAGAACGCCCCGAAGGCAACAGCCTGGCGGGAACGGTTTGGACGCCCTGCCACGCAAGAGTTCGGGGCTCTTACCACCCAAGTTTAGCCGATGCCGGAGTTTCTCCACTCGTTCGGCCTGGCAGGGCTTACACGCGAAACAATCCGGCCCTGACTTGCCCGGGCCGTGCAGATGCCATTAAGTGAGAGTACCCATCCGGAGCGGCCGAGAGACCTGGATCGTTGACGCCGCAGCAACCGCGCATGCGCAGGGATTTTCCTGCCGGCACAGGTGCTACTGCCAGGACCGATGGAAAGGAAAATTCCCCATGTCGCTCAACACTGACCACATCCAGGTCACCCACGCAGGTTCCTTGCCCCGCACGCCGGAGCTGATCGCAGCAAACGCCGCGAAGGAAACCGAAGGCATCACCCCGGAATTCCTCGAACTGCTTGAATCGTCGGTGGTGGACGTCGTCCAGCGGCAGAAGGACCTTGGGGTGGACATCCCCAACGACGGTGAGTACGGGCACACCATGTCCACTTCGGTGGATTACGGCGCATGGTGGAACTACTCGTTCGCGAGGCTCGGCGGCCTGGAACCGACAGACGTGGACCGGTGGAAGGACGCCACCGTGCACCGCTCGTCCCCGGGACACATTGTGCTGACCTCATTCCCTGACCGCCGCGACCGCCTGGCTTTCAATGACGCCTACACCGATCCTTCCTCCGGGATCCTTGCGCACCGCAAGAGCGTTTCACAGCCAAAGATCACCGGGCCGCTAACCTACACAGGACAGGACCTGGTGAACTCCGATGTCACCAACCTGAAGAAGGGGCTGGCCGCCACCGGCCTCACCCAGGGCTTTGTGGCATCCCTGTCCCCCGGGTCCTGCGCACGTGTGGCCAACGATTACTACACGTCCGATGAAGAACTCCTCTACGCCTGTGCAGACGTGATGCGCGAGGAATACAAGGCCATCATCCACGCCGGCCTGACCGTCCAGCTCGACGATCCGTCCCTGGCGGAAAGCTGGGACCAGATCAACCCGGAGCCGACGCTGGAGGACTACCTCAAGTTCATCCAGCTGCGGGTCGAGGCCACCAACTGGGCCCTGCGTGACCTGCCCCAGGAACAGATCCGCCTCCACGTCTGCTGGGGTTCCTGGCACGGTCCGCACACCACCGACATCCCCTTGGCGGACATTATCGGCTCCGTGCTGCAGGTCAACGCCGGAGCGTACTCCTTCGAGGCCGGCAACGTCCGTCACGAGCACGAATGGCGGGTCTGGCAGGACACCAAACTGCCCGAGGGCAAGGTCATCATTCCCGGCGTGGTCTCACACGCCACCAACGTGGTGGAGCATCCTGACCTGGTGGCGGACCGGATAGTCCGTTTCGCCGAGGTGGTGGGCCGCGAGAACGTGATCGCATCCACAGACTGCGGGCTGGGCGGCCGCGTCCACCCGCAGATCGCCTGGGCCAAACTGGACGCCCTCGGCGAAGGTGCCCGCCGCGCCACCAAGCGCCTCTGGTAGGTCTTTTCGATCCAGCCGCAGGGTCCGTCCTGTGCCTTCCATCACGGGAAGGCCCGGGACGGGCCCTGCATTTTGCGGGGCTTGCTAAACTGATAGAGACCGACCAGGAATCGGTCCACAACACATTTCAAACCACCCCGGACTTGCCGTGCCCAACGCGCGCCCATTTTCCGGATTGGCAGCAGCACCGATCCCCGCAGGAGACATTGCACTTCATGACAGCCCTGGCACCCGAATCTTTCCGTGAACAGCTCCTGAACCGCCGTTACGATCCCAATGTTGGGGCAGTCAACGAGCTGTGCGATTCGCTGCAGAGCGTCAAGCCGCACACCGTGGTCCCCTACGTTGACCCCATGCACGACGTCGACCAGTGCCGCATCATCAGCCTCTTCTCCAACATCGGCGAGGCGGACCCGTCCGGCTTCATCACCGCGGGCGACGACGACGCCACCACCCGCATGCTGGGCATCCAGTGGAAGCTGGGCCTGCGCCCCGAGTGCGTCATGCCGTGGAATGTCCACCCGTGGCACACCGCCGGTGAGCCCAACGGCAAGTTCACGCCGGACCAGATTTCCTCCGGCCTCAAGCCCCTGCTCAAGTTCCTGGCCCTGGTGCCCCGCGCCTCGGTGATCGTGGCCCACGGCACCGAAGCCAACCGCCTGGCCAACCTGCTCCTGAAGACCGAGGTCCCCATGATCTGGCGCCGCGGTCTGAAGACCTACAAGGTCCGCAGCCTCAGCGGCCGGGCCTTCGCCGGAACCCCCGCCCGGCAGGAACAGTACCTCGAGGAAATGCGCGTCGCCTACGCGGACGCCATGGCCCGCACCGGCCTGCAGAAAGCCAGCTGAACACTGGCCTGAATAAAGGCCACCTACGACGGCGGCGGGTCACCTTTTCGAAAAGGTCTTGACCCGCCGCCGTCGTATTTTTAACCACAACGCAGGGTCACTTCCCGCCCAAAAACCATGGTTTATTGGGCGGGAAGTGACCCCGCGTCGTGTTGGTTGGCGCTGCGTCAGGCCTTCGCCTCGATGGCTGCCTTGGCTGCAGGATCGGAGTCGTTCAGGAACTTCTCGATCCGTTCCGGCTCTTCCGCTTCGCCGATCGCCGACGAAGCCCGGCCCAGGGAGTAGAGCGCCCGCAGGAAGCCGCGGTTGGGCTCGTGCTCCCATGGGATGGGCCCGGTACCGCGCCAGCCGTTGCGGCGCAGCGAGTCGAGGCCGCGGTGGTAGCCGACACGGGAGTACGCGTAGGAATCAATGACGCGGCCCTCGGCCCAGGCTTCCTCGGCCAGCACAGCCCACAGGAGCGAGGACGTGGGGTTCTTTGCCACGAGGTCCAGGGCTTCCTGGCCCGCTTCGAGCTGCTGGTAGACCTCGGTCTCGGCAGGCAGGAGCGTGGGCTCAGGGCCCATCAGGTTTTTCCGGAACTCGTCAGACATGCTTAGAACGTCTTTCCGGCGGAGCCGAGCTGCTTGGTGGCCTCAACGACGCGGGCAGACAGGCCGGCCTCGGCGGAGGCGCCCCAGACGCGGGGATCGTAGAGCTTCTTGTTGCCCACTTCGCCGTCGACCTTCAGCACGCCGTCGTAGTTCCTGAACATGTGGTCCACCACGGGACGCGTGTAGGCGTACTGGGTGTCGGTGTCGATGTTCATCTTGATCACGCCGTAGGAGACGGCGTCGGCGATTTCCTGGTCCGAGGAGCCGGAGCCGCCGTGGAACACGAGGTCGAACGGGCTGTTCTTGCCGAGCTTGGCACCCACCTGGGCCTGGATGTCTTTGAGGATCTCCGGGCGGAGCTTCACGCCGCCGGGCTTGTACACACCGTGCACGTTGCCGAAGGTCAGGGCGGTGATGTAGCGGCCGTTCTCGCCCGCACCGAGGGCTTCGATGGTGGCCAGGGCGTCTTCGACGGTGGTGTACAGCTTGTCGTTGATGGCGTTCTCGACGCCGTCTTCCTCGCCACCGACGATGCCGATTTCAACCTCGAGAATCATTTTTGCGGCGGCGGTGCGCTCCAGCAGTTCGCGGGCGGTGCTCAGGTTCTCGTTCAGCGGTTCGTGCGAACCGTCCCACATGTGGGAGTTGAAGATCGGATTGCGGCCGGCCTTGACCTCGGCTTCGGACGCTGCGAGGAGCGGCAGGACAAAGCCGTCCAGCTTGTCTTTGGGGCAGTGGTCCGTGTGGAGTGCGATGTTGACGCCGTAGTTCTTGGCCACTTCACGCGCGAACGCGGCGAAGCCGAGCGAACCGGCCACCATGTCCTTGGTGGCTGCGCCGGACCAGTAGGCGGCGCCGCCGGTGGATACCTGGACGATGCCATCGGACTCGGCCTCAGCGAAACCGCGCAGGGCTGCGTTCAGCGTCTGCGAGGAGGTGACGTTGACGGCTGGAAATGCGTATCCGCCCGCCTTTGCGCGGTCGATCATCTCGGAGTAGATCTCTGGGGTTGCAATGGGCATGCTGACTCCTAAAGTGAATTTCGTCTGCGGGCCGATCAGGCCCTGGAGTGAACCTCGTCGGCTAGGAACCATCCTAGCCAGTTCTTTCCCGGCGCCGTGTTTCCGGTCACGCGGGCCGGTAATACTCCCGCCGGCTTTGGGAACGACGCCGCCCCCGGACGCTCTCTCAGTTAATGTCGCTTAATTCCCAACGCTCTCTCACTTTCTTGAAGAAAGTGAGAGAGCGTCGGCCAGAAATCCGCGTTAAGTGAGAGAGGGTGCCGCGTAGAGGTAGGGACGCGGTGTCAGACGTGCTGGTTGAACACGTGCCGGCGGATCCACGCGTGCATGGCGATGGCCGCGGCGGAGGCGGCGTTGATGGATCGGGTGGAGCCGAACTGCTCGATGGAGAGGGTGGCCAGGGCCGCTTCGTGGACTTCCGGCGTGAGCCCCGGCCCCTCCTGGCCGAAGACCAACACGCAGTCCTTCGGCAGCTCGTAGGTTTCCAGCGGCACGGAGTCGGGGAAGATGTCGATGCCGATGATGGCCAGCCCCTCCCCCTGCGCCCACGTGACGAAGTCCTCCACGGTGGGGTGGTAGTGGACGTGCTGGTAGCGGTCGGTGACCATAGCTCCGCGCCGGTTCCACCGCCGTCGTCCGATGATGTGGACCTCTTTGGCGAGGAAGGCGTTGGCGGTGCGCACCACCGTGCCGATGTTCATGTCGTGCTGCCAGTTTTCGATGGCGATGTGGAAGTTGTGCCGCTTGGAATCCAAATCCGCCACGATCGCGTCATGCTTCCAGTAGCGGTACTGGTCAACAACATTCCGCCGGTCGCCGTCCGCCAACAGTTCGGGATCCCAGTGGTCGCCGGCCGGAGCCTCGCCCTCCCATGGCCCGACGCCGACCTCCGGCTTTGGTTCCGACGGCGGCTCTGGCGCTTCGCCGTTCAGTGGCTGCGGTTCGGCTGGGTTCCCGGGCGTTTCATTCACCCCTCAACACTAGACTGGAGCGTTGGAGCATCCATCACCGGCGGAGGTAAACGTGGCAGAGACAGACCAGGTCAAGGGATCACCCGCGGTTTACCGCAGCGGCCAGGAGATTGAATGCTGGCTGACGGACATGGACGGTGTGCTGGTCCACGAGAACCAGCCGGTCCCGGGAGCGGCAGATCTGATCCAGCGCTGGGTGGACACCTCCAAGCGCTTCCTGGTGCTGACGAACAACTCCATCTTCACGCCGCGGGACCTGGCCGCACGGCTGCGTGCCTCCGGGCTGGAAGTCCCCGAAGAGAACATCTGGACCTCAGCACTGGCAACTGCGCAGTTCCTCAAGGACCAGGTGCGGGGTTCGGGATCCGGAAACCGCGCCTACACGATCGGGGAGGCGGGGCTCACGACGGCGCTGCACGAGGCAGGCTTCATCCTCACCGACCAGGACCCGGACTTCGTTGTGCTCGGGGAAACCCGCACCTACTCCTTCGAGGCCATCACCATGGCCATCCGCCTGATCCTGGCCGGGGCCCGCTTCATCGCCACCAACCCGGACGCCACCGGCCCGTCCAAGGACGGCCCGATGCCGGCCACGGGGGCCATCGCCGCGCTCATCACCAAGGCCACCGGCCGGGAACCATACATCGTGGGCAAGCCGAACCCCATGATGTTCCGTTCGGCGATGAACCAGATCGACGCACACTCAGAAACCACCGCGATGATCGGTGACCGGATGGACACTGACATCGTCGCGGGGATGGAAGCGGGCCTGCACACGGTACTGGTACTGACCGGCATTACCCAGCGGGAGGACATTGCATCCTATCCGTTCCGGCCCAACCAGGTACTGAACTCCGTCGCTGACCTGAAAAACCAGATCTAGAAAACAGAGACCCTGGACCCGCCGCGGGGCAGCGGGAAGAACTCGTCCAGCAACTGCTCCAGGATGGGCCGGTAGACGGTGGGATTCCAGCCCGGGCTGG